>DATBYI010000801.1:0-24206 GCA_036513815.1 Solirubrobacteraceae bacterium | reverse complement strand
GCTGACGACTTCCTTGGCGACGATCCACTTGCGCGGCTCTGGCAGCGGACCCCTGGCTGCCACTTAGTACCCTGACATCGCCAGAAGCGGGCTCGGAAGGCGGCCTGGAGAGTCTCGACTTGCCTGCGCAGCGCATTTCTCCGCCGAGCGGGCCTCGAGACCCTCGGCTCGGGGTCTCTTCTCGAGGCGACCGTCCTTACGGGGTGAGCACGATCTTTCCCTGCAACCCTCCGCGCTCCAACCGCGCGTACGCGTCGCCGAACCGCTCCAGAGGCAGGACCTCTGCGACGCGGACCGTCAATTCGCCAGCCGCGGCTCGACGCGCCAAGTCACCCGCAGCTTCGGGGTCGGGCTGGACCTGCACGGTCTGCGGAGCGATTCCTCGGGCAGGCTCCGGGACTGCCGTCGGGAGCGACGTCACAAACGCGCCACCGTCCCGAACGCAAACCAGCGCCTTCGTCGCAAGTCCCACCGTGTCGAGACACGCGTCGACGCCGTCCACCCATTCGCCACGAATCTGGTTCTCGAGATCATCGCTGGTGCTGACGACGCTCTCGGCCCCCAGCCGACGTGCCTCATCCGCGTCGGAGTCGCGCACGGCCGCGACAACCCGCGCGCCGCGCTCGGCGGCGAGCTGCATCGCGAACCCACCAACCATTCCAGCCGCACCGGTTACAAGCACGAGCTCGCCGCCCTTCACCGCAGCCCCATCCACGAGCAGCCGAGCGGTCAGGCCACAGACCCCGAGCGCGCTCCCCTCGGGAAACCCGAGGGCGTCAGGCAGTGGCGCGAGGATCGCCGATGGCACCGCAACCTGCTCAGCGAGCGCGCCAACTCCCATCCACGGCTGCGCGACGAACCCGAACACGCGCCGCCCATCGACGGTCTCGCCGGCAAAATCCCAGCCTTGGACCTGCGGAAAATCGGTGGCGCCGCCCATCCCCGCAAACGCGCCACCGGCAGCGGCCCGATCCCAAGGCCCAAGCGACGCTGCCCGAACGTAGACCAGCTCCTCGCCCTCGACGGGTGTCGGGTCGGCAACCTCGGCGAGCTCCAGCCCCTCGAGCCCCGCAAACGAATTCAAAACGACGGCCCGCACGCCCCGAAGTCTCGCACAGCCACAACGTTCACTTCCGCGCCGGGCGAGGCATCGTGGTCGCCGGGAGCACGGCTGTCGAGCAGCGGTGCGGAAACCGCGACCTACCCATGCAGCGCCACCGGCCTGCACCAGCTCACACGGCGCCCATGCGGCGCTCGGATTGAGCGAAGGCGATCGCGCGGCCGGGCTGGCCCCGACGATCCAGATCGTGGCAAAGTAGACGCGCACTATGGCGCCTGCTGGCGCGTCCTGAGTCGCCATTGCGATCGTGAACCGGACTAGCGGCGTGACGGGCAAAGCAATCCTCCCGAGGCCGCGTGCAACGCTCGGCTACCGCAACGTATCCCGAGCTCCATCGGCCGCTAGTTAACTCGCAGGACTCTAAACTCGGCTGAACGCGCGTTGGCCAGTCAGAGAGGATGACTTCACCGCCGGACGCAGCCGTACGATCGGGATGGGTGTCACTCCTGCTTTTCGTTGCGGCCGCCGGCCCATCAGACAGTTTGACGGCGGTCGCGACGCTTGTCCTGTCGGGGATCACGCTCTCGCTGGTGTTCGCGACGATCTGGCTGGTGCTCTCCACGCGGGCTGGGACCGACCAAGCGCGGGCGGACGCAAAAGCTGAGCTCAAGGTGTTGGAGCGTCAGATTGGTGCCGGCTATCGGCCGCTGTTGGTGGACGTGCTCCCGAGTGCGCCTGTGCCCGACGACATGGGCGCGCTCTACGACGTCACGTGGTCGCAAGGGGCGAACGCGACCGCCCACGAGCCGGGGCCCGTGATCGAAACGAAGCTGCCCGGCATGGTGGCGAGGTTCTTCGACCCGCGCACTGCGTTCGTGCTGTTCCAAGGGGGAAAGATCTTCCTCAGCGTCCCGCTTCGCAACGTCGGACGCGGCTTGGCGGTCGTAGATTGCGATGGCGTCGAGCTGGCGGGCTCACTTGTGGGGGCGCTCGAGTACCGGAAGATCCAGCGCCGCCACGTCCCGGTCGGCGAGACGACGCGGATCGACCTCATCGCCGGGGCTTACCGCTGGGACAACTCGTACGAGGTGGTGCCAGGGCGCGTGATGTTCGGTGTGGCCTGGGACCTCGCGGTTCCATATCTGGACTTTGGCGGGGAGCAACGGACGACCGCGAGGCTTCAGATCGTGTCTCGAGGCGACCAAGTCGACGGGCCATGGGTCGTTGAGCGGGTTGACCAGAAGTGGTCGCACGAGGATGAACCGCGCATCCGCGAGCTGCCCGCCGCTGCCGTGTCCCCGCAGCCCACCGAGGCCGGCCAGTCGACCGATACAAAACAGGAGCAGGTAACAGATATCTGGGGCAAGCCCATTCGTCCAAGGCGAAGACGCCGTTAGCAGGACCTCGGACGCAAGCATCAGAATTCGATCGCGCCAGGCAGGTCGAGCTGGGCCGCCGCTCGAATCGCACGTCAGACCCGGATACTGGCTGCGGCGCCGCCCGTCCATCCAAGGAGCAGCGGCTCGACTCGGCCCGGCCGGTTCAGGCGCGTGATCCAGCAACGGCCTCGGCGAGCGGCGCATGTCGCGCTGGCAGTCGTCGAACTGACGATCCCTCTCGTGTCCGACCGTCGCCGAGACAACGAGCGCTTCGGGTGACCAGGCCACGGGGACCGCGGTAAGTCCTTTGCCACGCGCTCAGTTGTCTTGCCGCGGGCGGAGGCGGACGACTGCATGGCCCGGATGGTCCGCAAGTCGAACCGCGAGGGGTCGACGTCGGACGCCGCGCTATTGCTTCTGTAGAGCATCTGACTACTGATTCGCCACCGAGGCGATTGTCAGCTCACCCGAAACGGTGACGGGTCGTTGCGCGAGGCTGTGCGATGACCACGTCGACCGCTGTTCCGGCCGCTAGGTCACCGGGCTTGCGTACGGGCGTACCGCACGAGGCTGCGTAGAAGCCAGAGGTCGAGGGCTAGGAAGGGAAGGAAGACGAGTCCCCACCAGTAGCCCTTCGCACACAGGAAGACGGTGACGAAAAGGATCCAGGGCGCGAGAAGGATGCGCACGACGATCATCTGCTTGTAGTGCTTACGCGCCCACTGGCTGTTCCAGCCGACGCGTTTGTCGTTTGCCGTCATTTCAGGGAACCCTCCTAGGTCAGTAGCCCTCGGGGTCGTCTCGGTCAGGCGCGGGTGTGACGTTGGCGTGGTGCTGCCTTTCATGGTCCCTCCTTGGGATCTTGCAAGCTAATAGCCTGATGATATCATTTTGCTACCAGCGGCGCAAGCCCCAGAAGCCCGAGCCGATTGGCTTTCACGTCGGTCACGAGACGGAACGCAGCGCGTCCGTCGGCGGTCAAAGCGATCATCGTTCGCGAGGGGAGGTTGTTCGGCGGTTCGGATGCCCGCAAGGACGGATGCGTCCTGGGGATCTGAAGCTAGCCGCCGCCGAGCTTCGCGAGCCCGGTCTCGTACGCGAGGATCACCGCCTGCACACGGTCGCGCAACCCGAGTTTGCGGAGCAGGCTCGAGATGTGCGTCTTGACTGTCGCCTCGCTGACGACGAGCTCGGATGCGATCTCGGCGTTCGACAGTCCGGCGGCGAGCAGCCTCAGCACCTCGGTCTCACGCGAGGTGAGCTGGGCGAGCGTCTCGCTGGAGTGATCGCCGACCGGCAACGTGACGGCGAACCGGTCGAGCAGCCGGCGCGTCACCGCTGGCGCCAGCAGCGCGTCGCCGCTGGCGACGACCCGGATCGCGTCGAGCAGGTTGGTCGGCGTGACGTCTTTGAGCAGGAACCCGCTCGCCCCGGCCCGGATCGCGGCGTGGACGTACTCGTCGAGGTCGAATGTCGTAAGCACTAGGATCCGCGCCGGCGAGCCGTCAGCGACGAGCCGGCGGGTCGCTTCGACCCCGTCGAGGACGGGCATGCGGATGTCCATGAGGATCACATCGGGCCGCCGGCGCTCGGCGAGCGCGACCGCCTCGGCGCCGTTCTCAGCCTCGCCGACTACCTCGATATCGGGCTGGGTGTCAAGGATCGCGCGGAACCCGCCGCGTACGAGCGCCTGGTCGTCGCAGATCAGCACTCGGATGCTCATGACGTCCGCTCCTCGAGCGGGAGCCGCGCCCGGACCTCGTAGCCGCGGCCCTCTTGGGCCGACGCCTTCAGCTCGCCCCCGCACAGGGCCACTCGCTCACGCATGCCGATCAGTCCGTGGCCGCCGCTCTCGCCGTTGACCTCGGAGCCGCCGTGGCCGTCGTCGGCCACCCGGAGCTCGAGCGCATCGGGGGCGTAGTGCACGTTGACCTGGGCGCACGACGCATGGGCGTGCTTGAGCGTGTTGGTCAGCGCCTCCTGGACAATCCGATAGGCGCATAGCCCGACCCCCTCGGGCAGCGGACGGGGCTCGCCGATGACCGACAGATCGACCGGGAGGCCGGTCTCGCGGACCTGCCGGACGAGGTCGTCGACGTATTCGATCCCAGGTTGAGGCGCGTATGCGGGCTCGCCACCGCGATCGTCCTCGGCTCGGATCACACCGAGCAGTCGGCGGAGCTCGGCGAGGGCCGCGCGCCCGGTCGAGGACACCGAGGCGAGAAATTCCCGAGCTCGCTCCGCGTCCTCGTCGAACACTTGCTCTCCTGCTGAGGCCTGCACGACCATCACGCTGACGTTGTGGGCGATCACGTCGTGCAGCTCGCGCGCGATCCGGGTGCGCTCCTCAACGGCTGCCCGCTCGGCCTTCTCCTCGCGCTCGCGCTCGAGCCGGGCCGCCCGCGCCTCGAGTTCGGCTAGGTACGCTCGGCGGGTGCGCAGGTTCTCGCCGATCACCCACGCGATCGCGAAAAGTGCGAGCTCCGGGATCACCTTGCCGGGATTCGGCCCGTTGTTGATGAGCACCCCGAACGCGATCGGCGGCGCGGTCCATGCGGCTGCGCGGATCGACACCGGTCGTTCGCACCGCGAGGCGACCGTGTATAGAGCTACGACCACCCCGAACGGGAGCTCGCCCTGGCTCGAGAAGATCAACAGCACGGTCTCTGCGACAACCGTCACCGCGAGGGTCTCGAGCGGCCGGTACCGCCGCAGCGCGATCGGGGCCGTCGTGAGCGGGGCGATAAACACGGCGACCAACGACGCATTGGGCCTGTGGGCGTTGTGGGCGTCGAACGCCTCGCCGACCGCGATGAACATGAGGAACAGCGCCAGCAGGGAATCGGCCCACCAGGGGTGGCGACGGAACGCGTCGCGCACCGCCGCCATGGTTGTGGACGCCGCCGTCACGCGTGGAGAGTAACCGCGAATCTCAGGCGTCCCTGGTCCGCATCCGCCACGCGCCGAGCGCCGGCAGGACCAACAGCCACCCGATCGTCACCACGACGGCCGACGCAACCGGCATCACGATCACCGGAGCGCCGTTCGCGGGACCGGGCTTGAAGAACAACAGCGCGGCGCCGAGCAGGCCGCGCCTGAGCGATCCAAGCGACACCGCTCCGACGATCAGCGGGCTCAGCACGAGCTGCCAGCTGACCAGGGCGGTGATCGTCACCGGCCGCGAGCCGGTCAACGACCCGAGCCCGAGCGTGATCACGCACGCCGCTGCGTTCGCGAGCGCGAGCCAGGCCGCGGCCTCGAGAACCACCGACAGGCTCGGCGTCGGCCGTCCGGCGAAACCGAAAGTGGCCGCCAGGCCGATCGCGAACCCGAGCCCGATGACGGTCAGCGTGACCGCAACCGCCGCGGGGATTCGGGCCAGGAATAGAGCCGTCCGCGAGCGGCCCGTGAGCACGTTGTCACGGAACACCCCGGCGGCCAGGTCGCCCACGCCCGCCTCGGCGCCGATCAGGATCGCCGCGATCGGGCCCAGCGAGATGCCAAGGTCGCCGAGCAGGTCCGCAAAGCCTCGCAGGCCGCTGCCCGTGATTCTGTAATGGGCGGGATCGAATGCGTGCCTGATCACCTCGTAGCCGGTCACGATCACGATCGGCGCGAGCACCGCGACCAGCGCAAGCGCGACCACGCCCCGCTTTTTGCGCAGGCGGAGCAGGTCCGCCGAGATCATCTGGCTCGCTTCCGTCAGGTCGCGTTTCATCCGGCCCTCTCCAGCCGAGTCGTCATCTCCAGGAACCGCTCCTCGAGGGTCCGGCGTGCCGGCTCGAGCCGAGTTACGACCAGCCCCGCGGCAACCAGACGCGAGTTGATCTCGCCCGCCTGGTCGCGGGCGAGCAGAGTCATCCGCAGCGCGCCGTCCTCGGCGCGCAATTGACGGAGGGTCGGGTCGGCGGCGAGCAGCGCGAGCGCGCGGTCGGCGTCGTCGCACTCGATCACTAGCTCGCCGGCCTCATCGGCGACCAGCTCGTCGATCGACCCCTGCGCGATCACGCGTCCGCGATCGATGATCGCCGCCACCTCGCACGTCTTCTCGACCTCGTCGAGCAGGTGAGAGGAGACAAACACCGTCCGGCCCTCGTACTCGACCAACGCCCGGATCATGCGGCGCAAGTCGAGCATCCCGCCCGGGTCGAGCCCATTCATCGGCTCGTCGAGGATCAGCAACTCGGGATCGGACAGCAGGCAACGCGCGACGCCGAGTCGCTGGCGCATCCCAAGCGAGTATGTCCCGACGCGATCTCGAGAGCGCTTCTCGAGCTCGACCCGCTCGAGCACGGACTCGATCCGCGCACGCGTCTCGGGCCCCCGGACGGCAGCGGCGATCTTGAGGTTCTCATACCCGGTGAGGTGCCGGTAGAAGTGCGGCTCCTCGACGATCGCGCCGACCCGCGCGAGCGCCCGCGCCCGCTGTGCCGGCACCGGGAGCCCAAGCACGCTGGCCCGGCCCGCGCTCGCTCCCGTGAGCCCCAACAGCATCCGGATCAGGGTCGTCTTGCCGGCGCCATTGTGACCGAGGAACCCAAATGCGACGCCGCGCGGCACCACGAGGCTAACGTCATCAACCGCGAGCCTCTCGCCGAAGCGCTTGGTCAGTCCCTCGGTCTCGATCGCCGTCCCGCGGTGATCTTGAGTGGCACGTGTGATCTGCATGCCTGCCAAAGTAAGCGCTCGTCGCCCCGCACACATCGGCCGCACGGATGGGATTCGGGGTCAGCCAAAAGTAGGAGACAGCGCGCCGGCACCACTCCCGCTTCGTCGTCGCCGCGGCCGCAAGGGCGGGACTTCCGCTCTTAATCAGAAAGAGGCGCCGGGCCGCCGACGCAGCGAACGCTGATGCTCCGCAAAGGATTGCGGGAACGCCACCCGCCGCTGTTCCCGATGTCGCCTCGGACGACTTGCGATCGTCTCCGAGCTCGTCGACGTGGCACAGCTGCTTCGCCTTCGCGAGCGACACAGTCGCGATCACCGGCCAACCGGTCGCCTATCCCGGCGATGCGTACGCACCCGGCCGGATCGGGTGACGGCGAGCACGCTGGCGCAACGGACGATTTCCACAACTAATCGGGCGTCCCCGCGGAGACCGCCGCCGCCCTTCCCCAAATCGTCCGAGGGGAGAGCCAGATTCCGGTCGCCGTGTACTCTTCCAACGCCTCAACGAGCAGGAGTTGAGTCCCTTGACTTTGCGATTGCTGCGGTTGTGACCGCGTCACATCCGACGCCGCCGCGGCGGAGCGGAGGCGCCCGTCTATTCCAGGAGCCGGCCAGCCACGAGCAGGCCGTCGCCCCGCGTATTCGTGGCACGGGCGCGGAGGCCGCGGTGCCTGGCTGCCTCTCGCTGGCGTCGGCGTCGCCGTCGGGCGGGCGGCATGCCAACGATGAGGAGTGAATCTGGCGGTCTCACGAGCGGTTCTCGGGGCCGAGTGCTCTCACGGCGTCGTCGACGGTGCCGAAGAGGCGGTCTGTGCCGATCCGTTCGAGCAGCCCGCTGCGAGCCAGATTCTCGCGCAGGTGGTCGCCGGCCCTGGTCAAGGCGAATGCGATGTGCTGACGGTCGAGCTCGTTGAGGACGTCGTTGAGGGCGCGCGCGCCCGTGAAGTCGATGTCGTGCATCCCGACGACGTCGAGCACGAACACGTGTGGACGGCTCGACAGGTGGGCGAGGGCCTTGTCGACCTTGGCGCGGAAATGGGCCGCGTTGGCGAAGTACAGCGGTGCCGCGAAGAGCACGACGAGTACTCCGGTGACCTCGACTTGCCTGCGGTCGGATTTGAGTGGCTCCCAGCTTGTGCTGCCGGGGGTGCGGCCCATGATGTGGGTGTCGGGACGCGCGCTGAGGCGGGTGCGGTCCAGGATCGCGAGCCCGACCGCGACCCCGATGCCCTGCTCCACCCCGATCAACGCGACCGCCAGCAGGGTTACCACGGCAAGACCGAACTCCCACGCGTCGAAACGGAACACCGCGGCGAGCTCGCGCCCATGGAAGAGGTGGATCGCGACGAAGATCAGCACGGCCGCCAATGTGGCCAGGGGAACGTCCTTGAGCAACGCGGCCGCGGGGACGAGTCCTACGACCACCGCTGCGGCCCCGAGACCGGCCAGCTGTGTCCGTCCGCCGGCCGACGCCACCGCGGCGGTGCCCGGAGGGCTCGCGTCGACTGGGAAGGAGCCCGCCAGGCCAGCGAGGACATTGCCGGCGCCGACTCCTAGAAGATCGCGGCTGACGTTGGCGTCATATCTCCCTTGATCGGCGGCCGCGCGGGTGGTGGCAGCCGACTGGATGACGACCACCAGGGCCACGACCGCCGCGAGCGGCAGGACGCTGCCGATCGAGGACCACGACAGCGCAGAGAGCCCGAACCTCGGTGCGTGGTCGGCGACGATGCCGAGCACGGCAACACCGTGCGCCTGCAAGCCCAGCACCCCGACCACGACCGCGGATCCGATCAGCCCCACGAACGCTCCGGGCAGTCTGCGATCAACCCGCCGGGCAACCGCGATCACGACGAACACCGCGATGCCGATCGCCAGTGTCCAGCCATTGGTCTGTGGCAGATGGCGTATGACTTCGCTGATGCGATGCAGCGTCGAGCCGCTGGTGGGCGGAAGGCCGAGCAGGTCGCTCAACTGGGAGACGATGATGATGATCGCGACGCCTGCGAGGAAACCGGTGATGATCGGGTCCGACAGGAGCTCGGCGATCCAGCCGAAGCGCAGGATCCCGACCAGGGCCACCAAGACGCCGACCAGCACCGCCACCAACCCCACCAAGGCGACGTAGCGGGGCGATCCCGTCAACGCGAGGTGGGCGACCCCGACAGCGAACAGTGGCGCGATCGTGGAGTCCGCGCCAACCGACATCTGCGGGTTGGACCCCAATAGGGCAAACATCACGCTACCGGCAACGAACGCATACAAACCTGTCACGGGCGGCATCCCCGCCAGCCGCGAGGTGGCGAGCTGCGAGGGAACGGCGATAGCCACGAGCGCCAGAGCGGCAAGCGCGTCCGCGCCCAGCCATGTGCGCCGGTAGCCGCGCAGCGAAACCAAGACCGGCAGCGAGGAGAGCACAGCCAGCGGCATGCGAGAACGCCCGGGTCCGGGCGAGGGGGTCACCGGCTGTTCGACCTCCGACGGCCCCCACGACGCCGGCCCGAACGGCGGGCCCGCATTGACGCACCGACGATCGGTGTGCTGGCGGCCGAGAGCACCTGATCCGCGCGGGCCGCGCCAATCACCACAGCCGTGTGCTCCGTCCTATCGATCGCGTATGGTGATCGCTCCGGCAGCTTTTAGCCGCAGCTCGAGCACTGGACATGCTTGTCATTGACTTGACTGCAAAGGGAGCTGAGCCGACAGGCGAACTTCGCTTCACCAGACTTTCACAAACCTCTTACGGCCGATCCGCCCTACGTATGCGCGGCGGCGTCCGCGAGAACCGACCAGGCATATGCCGGCAGCACCCGGACGCGAAAACCCAGAACGTCGCAAGGCTCCAAATCGCGGGCGAGGGCAGACGCTAACGATTGGCCCCAAGGGGACGAGAACGACGTCGACCTGGGTCCCGGGTTGGACGGGAGGCTGTCGCCCAAACGTGGCGATGGGGCGGGTAGTCGTGTCGAGGGCATGACGCAGCGAACGCGTCACGGCGCCCTCAGCCACAAGCCACCCATCGCTCGCCTCAACGAGCTGAACAACCTCCTCTGGTCCGACAAGCCACAGCGGATTGGGACCTTGTGAGCCGACCGTGGCTGCTCGGTTGCCCGAGCAGGGGCTGACAACCGGGGGACAACGCGATCAAATGCGTGTCCCCGGTCGGCTCCTGCTCCGTCGGCTCGGACCGGCATCGGCCGGCCGGTCCCGGTCCGGAGGGGTCGATAGGTTCCTGGTGTGGGTTCCAGTCTTGTTGAGCGACTGGAGCGTGCCGAGCGGCAGGCGGTCGCCGATCTGTTGTTTGCTGCGAACAGCCTTATGGTTATCTCGGCTGCGATCGACAATCCCGCGGCGCGCCGCACCGGCGGTATCGCGTCAAGTGCCCAGGAGCTCCGCGGCCGAGGGGACCGCGCGCGCTCGGATCTGATCGGGATCACTGCGACGCACGCTCCAGTCGCGGGGGACTTGCGGCTTGTGCTTGCTTTGATCGAGCTCGCGCATCACTGCACTTTGCTTGCGAACCAGTTCGATCTGATCGCCGAGCAGCTGGGCGAGCTTGATCCGGATACTCGTGATCGCGTGGGCAATGGCGAGAAGCTGTGCACGATGGCCGCGCTCGCGAGCGTGCAGGTCCGCGCCGCGACCGACGCGTTCCGGATGCGCGATCTGAAGGGCGCTGAACGGCTGGATCGCGACGACGACGTGCTCGATGCGCTGAACCGCGAGATCTGCGACGCGGTCGCGCAGCTCGATAGCGGTGCCGAGGAGCGCGACCTGGGGTTCCGGCAGGTCCTGATCGCCCGTTCGCTTGAGCGGATCGGTGATAACGCCGTCGATGTTGGCGAGCAGACCGTGTTCGTCGTCACGGGCCGGCGGACAGAGTTCTCCGACGCCTCCCAGCCCGGCCCCCGCATCCTCGAGGACTGACAGCCGCCGGCGTCGCGGGCACGGGCGGCCGGCGGGGGATGAGCCCGGCGATGTGCGTGGGTCGGCGCCGTCCCTTAGAGTGCCCGCCCGTCCTTTCACATTGCTTTCACAGTTTGATGCGATCGAACCCGTCGGCATGTTCGCTCTGGCCCGTGCTTCCACGTGAGCGCTGAATCCGGGCGCGCTTTCTCGGGTGGGCCGTTGGCGGTGATCGAGCGCCTGTTGCGCGGTGGCGACCAGGCGTACTTCGGTCTGTTCGAACAGTCTGGCGAGACGGCGGTCAGGGCCGCGCAGCTGCTTGAACGGTTGCTGTCCGACGACCCTGGAAGCGACACGCTGACTGAGGAGATCGCGGAGTGCGAGCGCGCCGGCGACGTCGCGACCCACGCGGTGATGAAACGGCTGAACGAGTCGTTCGTGGCGCCGATCGATCGCGAGGACATCATCCGGCTCGCATCCGCGCTGGACGACATCACCGACTTCATCGACGAGACCGCCAACTACCTCACGCTCTACCGCGTCGAGGCTCCCATGACGCAGGCGCAGCAGCTCGCTGCAGTACTCGTCGAGGCGACCCGCCAGCTCGTTATCACGATTCGTCGGATGAGCCGCTTCGAGAATATCGATGAACCCGCCGAAGAGGTCCACCGCCTTGAGAACACCGGCGATCGGATCGTGCGCGGGGCGATCGGCTCGCTGTTTGAGGACAGGATCGATCCGATGGTCGTGATCCGCTGGAAGGACATCTTCGAAGGGCTCGAGGATGCGATCGACGCGACCGAGCGTGCGACGTACGTGGTGCAGAGCATCGTGATCAAGAACATCTGATGAGCAGCGGCGACGTCATCCTCGTGATCGTCGTCGGGACGGCGCTGGCGTTCGACTTCACCAACGGCTTTCATGACACGGCGAACGTTGTGGCGACGTCGATCTCGACGCACGCGGTCGGACCCCGGCGCGCGATCGCGATGGCATCGGTTCTGAACTTCGTCGGAGCGTTCATCTCCCTGAAGGTCGCGACTACGATCGCGAAGGGGTTCGTCGCGACTGGTGCGGTCACCACGACTGTCGTGTTCGCCGGCCTGATCGGGGCGATCGCGTGGAATCTGATCACGTGGTACTTCGGTCTTCCGTCCAGTTCCTCGCACGCCCTGATCGGAGGTTTGGTCGGCGCGGTTCTTGCCGCGGTCGGATCCGGCGCGGTCAACGGGCATGGCATCGTTGAGAAGCTGATCATCCCGGCGGTCGCGTCGCCGCTGATTGCGTTCATCGCCGCGTATCTCGCGATCCGGATCGTTTACCGGATCGTCGCCGGCGAACGTCCCGGTGCTGTCGGACGGGGGTTCCGGCTCGGTCAGGTCGTGTCTGGCGGCCTGCTCGCCCTCTCGCACGGCACCAACGACGCGCAGAAAACGATGGGTGTGATCACGCTCGCGCTCGTCGCGAACGGCAACCTCCCCGCGCAGGGGTTTCAAGTCCCGTTGTGGGTTGTGATCACGGCCGCGAGCGCGATCGCGCTCGGCACGTTTACCGGCGGCTGGCGGATCATCAAGACGATGGGCACGCGGATCATCAGCATGGACCCCGCTCAAGGGTTCGTGGCGCAGACCGCCGGAGCGGCCGTGATCCTGGCCGCCTCGAGTGCTGGCTACCCGCTCTCTACCACGCACGTCATTACTGGTGGGATCACCGGCGCGGGCGCCGCGAAGCGCTTCTCCGCGGTGCGGTGGGGTGTCGCTCGTGAGATCGTGACGGCGTGGGTGCTGACGCTCCCGTCCGCCGCGCTGCTCGCCGCCGGGATCTACGAGGTCACCCGCGCGTTCGGGAGTGGGGCGACTGGGCCGCTGGTCATCACCGCGGTTGCTGTCGTTGCCCTTACGGCGGTGTTCGTGCGGCGCGCGAAGGAGCAGGCACAGGTCGGGCCGGCCCCCGCATGATCGCGCTTGCCAGCACCGTCGACTCGCTCCTGCGAGTGCTCTACTCCTCCGTGATCGCCAGCGTCGTCATCGCGATCGTGTTCTCGTTCGCCGTGCTCGGAGCGATCCGCGCGGCCGAGATGCGCCGCGCCAGCCGCGCCGGACCGGCGACCGCCTACGTGATGCTCGCCCTGATCGGCGCGGTCGCGTTCACCGGCACGGTCGTCTACGGCTTGATCCTGGTCACCCAGAAGAGCTGACGCGCTCGCGGGACCGCGTGCGGTCAGTCGGCCCGCCGGGCGAGATCCGTGCTCGTGACCTCCAGAACACCGTCGAGATCGGTCAGGTCGAGGGTGAGCTGCTCGACGCTCGGCTGTCCCAGCACCTCGAGGGTCACCGACACGGCATCGTGACCGCGGACCTCATGCTCGATCTGCTGGGTCTGGACGCTCGCGATTGAGAAACCCAATCTCGTGCTCTGAGTCAGAACCTCGCGCAGAATCCCTCGACCGTCCTCGTACACCACGCGCACGCCAAACCCGAGATACCGCGAACGTGGCAGCGCGGCGGCGACCTGCGGGTACACGAGAACGACGAGAAAGTGCGCGACGGTCGCAGCGAGCGCCAGCAGTGCGAGCCCTGCCCCGCATGCCATGCCGATCGCGGCGGTGATCCACACGATCGCTGCAGTGGTCAGCCCTCGAACCGCGTCACCGCGGACGAAGATCAAGCCTCCGCCGATGAACCCGATCCCGGACACGATCTGCGCCGCGACTCGTGAGGGGTCGAGGACCACGTGCGAGCCGAGCACGTCAGAGAAACCGTACTTGCTGATGATCACGAACAGTGCCGCGCCGGTCCCCACCAGTGTGTGGGTCCGCAGCCCGGCGGACTTCTGACGCCACTCGCGCTCAAGCCCGATCAGCGAGGAGAGCCCGAACGCCAGCGTGAGCTCACCGAACTGCTTGAGGCCCTGACCGCCTGGGAGGACGGCTCCGATGACGATGAAATGCCACACGATTAGTGGTGTTTGACGATAACGCAGGATCTCCCCGTGCGGAGCAAGCCCGGAGCGCCCAATCCTGCGCTGGCGGGGCTTGCGCGCGGGCCGTGTGCCCGTTCGGCGAGGTCGGTCAGTATTGGTGTGAGGTGATGGCCCGTGCGGCCGCGGTCGGTGCGGCAGATGTCGGCAATCGTGCGGCGACGCCGGCGTGCAAAGCGCCGAGGGCGGACACGAGCGCCACTGGGTTAGCGAACAGCTCTCGTGCTGTCGGATCGTGCTGGTTGGCGCACACCAGCGCGATCTGGACTGACTGGGTGAGGGGCGATCCGGCCGAGCTGGTGACTCCGATCGTGATCGCCCCGGCTCGAGACGCGGCGGTCGCGACCTCGATCGTGTCCCGGCTCTCGCCAGTGTGGCTGATGGCTACGCAGACGTCTCCGGTGTGCAGCGTGTCGGCCTGGAGGTGCTGTACGAGCGCGTCCATCGCGGTGTTCACCCTGACGCCGAGCGCCGAGAAGCGAAATGCGGCCAGTGCGGCCAGCGCCGCCGAACCTCCCACGCCGGCGAACATGACCTGACCCGCGCCGGCAACGGCCGCCTGCGCCTCCTCGAAAGCAGCCGCATCGATCGCCCGGGCGCCGCCGCGGATGCTGTGTGCGTCGTCGGCCATCACCCGTTCGTAGAGCGGCAACGTCGAGTCAGGCTGCGTTCGGCCGTAGCCGAACTGGTCGGCGCGGCCGGCCTCGTGGGCGATCGCCAGCTTGAGCGCGGCGTAGCCCGCGTAGCCCAGCCGGCGGGACAGGCGAACCACGGTGGCGGGCGAGACGCCCGCGCGCTCGGCCAGCCGTCCCACGCTCGCGCCCGCGTGAGCTCGGCGTTCATTCCAGCGGCGCTGAACACAACCGGCTCCCTCAGCGAGTGGCGCCACACTAGGCGTTGGGCGCAGGGTCCGGGCCGCCCGAACTCTGCGAGAACAGCCACCCGAGCGCGGCGCACACCACTACCAGGAACACGATCATGACCAGCGGAGCGAGCGTCCCCACCAGTCCCGCTGGCCCGGCATGGTGGAAGCCATCCGGTCGGCCATGCATCCAGGGAGGTCCACCTGCAACGGCCGAGTGTGCCCGCGCGAACCCCGCCGTTGCGGATGCCGCGAGCACGCTGAGAAGGATTCCAAGCGCCAGCGTCGCCCCGGCCACAACCGGCAGATCCGGGCGCCGGCGGGTGGCCGGCACGGCCGCCGGCGGGGCGGGCAGATCGACCACCAGCGCGTCGAGCTCGCCGTATGTGCGAGCGCGCAAAGCGACCTCGAGGCGCTCCTCCAGCTCCCCGGCCAGCAGGCGCCCTTCGGCGGTCGCCGCGCGCAGCTGCTCCGCTACGTCCTCACGGTCGCTGTCAGAAGCCCGGAGCGAATACCGTCTCGCCACACGCCCAGCGTAGCGCGCGATCGGATCCGCCCAGAAGCAGCCACAGGCCGCCGTCGAGCCGGCAGCGCTGCTTTGCAAGGCATTGCAGGCACGGAGCTCGTCGGTCTCAGCGTTGTCGCATTGGACGAAACGGAGCAGTCTCGAGCCGGCCGCGGCAGGCCGGTGCCAAGGCTGCTCCCTTTCGTCCAGACCAACAGCTTCGTCGAGTGTCGCTGGCGTGGCTGGTCACGCAGGCGGAGCGGAAGCTGCCGAGCGCGGGCCGCGCGGCCGGCCGTCGGTTGCTGGTTTCCACCAATTCGGGCCATGTCTTCGTCGCGGATCCGGTGGCCGCCGTCGTCCGGAAGGGCCAGCCAGCTAGTCCGCTGCTGGTGGCTGCTTTCTGGGCCGAGCGCAAGCCGGCCTTGAATCGTCTCAGGCCAGTCGAGCAGTTGTCAGATGTCGGCCGGTGCTAGCCGACAGACAGGCGCGTATCTAGCGTTTCCGACTGACTGGCATTCCGGCGGTTGGTCTGAGTCGCGGCGCGCTCGCAGCGCGAGGTCGCGCGGCGAATGAGCCTCGCGCGACCCCCGTCCGCGCCGCAGCCGAGCTCGACCGGCAACCTTCCCGCCCAGCCCGTTCCGGCTGATGGCAGCCCCCGCGCGCGCTCCATGCGAGGTCACCGATGCCTACGCTGGAGCCGGGCTGGGAGGCTGAGGTCGACTGTGGGAAAGCGGCCGCGGGTACGGCCGCCGTGCGCGCAGGGCTACCTGTTCTTGACACGGGCGTGCTTCGTGGAGGCGCTTATGCGTGGGACGTAGCGTGCGTTCCCTGAGGGGCACGTAGCCCGGTTCGAGTTTTTCAGCGGTGTGTTCGGCCTGCTCCGAGGACCGACCGGGCGCAGCTCAGCTATCAGGTCCCGATACTCGCCATCACGGCGTCGACGAGCCTGACGATGAAGTCGGGCTCCATGGGTAGGTCGCATCCGAAGGCGAAGAGGTGGCGGTAGTAGACGGGTCCCCACGCGAGGAAGAACGCGACCTCGAGATCGACGTCGTCGCGGATTTCGCCACGATCGACGCCGCGTTGCAGTACGGCGCGGACGGCCGCGCGGCGCTGCTGCATGAGATCGGCAAGTGCTTCGCGGGCGGCCGGATCGGCCTTAGCCTGGACCCCGAGGCTCGGGTAGAACCTACCGGCGTCGCGATTGAGTACGACGAGCTGATCTTCGAGGATCGCGATCAGGTCGTCGCGGACGTGGCCGAGGTCGGGAATCGGAATCTCATGCACCACGCCGCGGAGCACGTGCGCGAGAAGGGCAGCGAGGTTCGGCCAGCGGCGGTAGACCGTCGCTCTGGCCACGCCGGCGCGACGCGCGATCGCCTCGATCGTCAATCCGGCGTAGCCCTGTTCGTCGAGCAGCGCCGTCGTGGCGCTCGTGATCGCCCCGTCGAACTCAGGATTTCGCGCCCGACCGCCGGAGGCCGGAGCCCGGGCGTGGTCGCCACGATCGGTCGAGTCCACGGCGCGAACCATACGCGTTGCCGGCGCTAGCTCGCTAGGCACCAAATCGCGATACAAGTCGCCTCGTATCGTAAGATGGCCGCCTGACCGCGTGCACCGTATTGATCGTCGATGACCACCCCGAGTTCCGTGCTGTCGCACGGATAATCGTCGAGCGCGCCGGCTTCGAAGTCGTGGCCGAGGTGGCGGACGGCGAGGCCGCGCTTGCGGCCGTGGCCGACACTGACCCGGACGTGGTCCTGCTCGATGTCCGGCTGCCAGGACTCGACGGGATGGCGGTCGCCGAGCTGCTCGCCTTGCGCAACTCGCCGCCCGCGGTCGTGCTGACATCGAGCAGCGACGCCGCGAGTTACGGCGAGCGGCTCACCGCCGCGCCGGTGCGAGGTTTCATCCCAAAGGAGCGGCTGACCGCTCGCGCGTTGACTGAGCTCCTCATCGAGACGTCCTGCGACTCGCCAGATGCGCATCCGCCGGAATCGCTAGCTACGGGGCCTTTCTGCCGGCTAGCACCGGCCGACAACTGACGATCGCTCTGCTCGCCTGAGACGGTCGAGACCGGCTTGCGTTCGCCACCATCGCAATCGTGAGCTCGGCACCTCGCGGACGAGCGCGCACTGGCGACGGAAGGCCTCTTCACCCGCTCTTGGCGGTGGCCGTCGCATAAACGAACGCCGTTGTGAGCCACGTACAACCAGGCGAACGCCTGCGTGCGAACTTTGGCGATGCAGCTCACATATATGCAGTCTGAGCGCCAAAGATGGCCCGGCTCGCACCCGCCGCCGGAGAGAGTTGTTACCCGATCACAACCAATTGTCGGTGTAATCAGGTTGACGCGACACCCTCGGCGAATAGCGGGTGGTTCAAGGACCGCTGAATGTTGCGAATCGCAGCGCTTCCTCGAAGATCACGAGCAGGCCGATCTGCTCGACGCCCGGTACCACCGTTACCGGCGGGTCTCCGCCGAGCAGTTCGGCGACGCGACGGGCGTGCGACGGCGGGTGCATCCGGTCAAACTCACCAGTCCAGAGAGACGCGCGGACCGCCCCAGGCGTGATACCCCACGGCTTGCAAAGGATCCGGGTCTCCTCGATGAACCCGTCCGGGTTCGCAAACAGCTCCGCGGTCGTCGATACGAACAGTTCTTTGACCCACGGGATCTGGACGACCTCTGCGTCTGGTCCCTTGAAGAGCCGGAGCGCCGAGTCCGGCAGCTTCTTGTACTGCCGCTTGAAGGCCGCCCGCAGCAGAAACGGCGCGCGCCGGGACAGCCTCGCCGTCATCTTCATGTCCTTCCCGGCCGCACGCCACTGGGCCTTCTCCGCGAGCGGCGCCATAGCTCCGAGCAGCGAGTGAGCCGTGACCCGCTCTGGAACCGCACCGGCAACGGCGATCCCGTAGGGCGTCCCGCCGGATTGCGTCACGATCCCGAAGCGGTCAACGCCCAACGCGTCCATCAGTGCGAGATGATCGGCGGGCCAATCGGCGACCGTGCGACCTGGTTTCGGCGTGCTCCCGTGGCAACCCGGACGGTCAGGGATCACCAGCCGGATCCCAAGTTCGCGCGCAGTTGCGGCGAGAGCCCGCCCGAGCCCGCGGCTACATGGACCGTCAAGCACGGTCACGACCGGCCCGCTGTCAGCACCCGCGAGCAGGTACGAGAGCGTGCGCCCGTCGGGCAGTGTGAGGGGTGTGTCCGGTTCAGATTGCGACATAGTGTCGCAATAAGATTGCATACTCTGCGACACGATGTCGCAACGGTCTCCACGCGTTTCGTCCGACGACGCCCGGCGACGGATCCTCGACGCGACCCGGGAACTACTGCTCGACCGGCCGTTCGCAGCCCTGACCGTCGGTGATGTCATGACGCGTGCGGGCTTGACGCGCACCGTCTTCTACCGCCACTTCGACAGGCTCGCGCAGATGGCGCCCGAGCTGCTCCCGGACTCCGACGACCCGCTCCTCGATCAGGTCCTGCGCGGTCCTGCGGAAGACCTGATCACAGCGATGGTCGCCGGCCTTGTGCACCTCTATGCCGACAACGGTCGGTGGCTGCGCGCGCTCGACGCCGCCGCCGCGGCCGATCCGGCAATTGCCACCGAGCTGGACCGGGCTCTCGTCGGTCCGCGCCGACTGCTCGAGCAGCTCGTCGCGAACGCGCCGCGCCCGCCGGCCAACCCACGCGAGTTCGCGCTGTTACTGATGGCCACCCACCGCGCGTATCTGCTCGACACATTCGGCGGCGGCCACGACTCCCCGGAGCGCCGCACCGAAGCGACGGCCGCGCTCATGGCGTTGTGGGAGCGACTCCTGGCTGAGTGATCCGACCCCTGTAGCCTGACCGCGGCTGCTGTCCCGCTTTGCGCGGATACGAGGGCACTCGCGTGCCTGCCGGCCGAACTTCACCGCCAGAGGCGAGTTTGGCGACAAGCCCGGCCGACTCAGCTTGAGCGTGCCGGGACCTGCCTCCGTCCCGTTGCGAGTGCGCGGCCCTCGCGCGGGCGATCGCAAGTGTGGCAATTGAATCGCCCGCACGTCGGCGCAGCGCGCGATCGCTCTTCGCCAAGAAGACTCGTCACTCGTCGTCCCTGCCAGCGATGGAAGCGATCGCGCGCTTGGCCGCGGATAGCTGGCAAGGGCGGCGAGCGTGCTGATGAGCGGATTCACGCGTGCCTTTGCTATCGCGCAGGTTTCCGGGCAGACGGGATTGCGCAGCTCCCTTTTGTCTGACGGCGGTCGCGGGCGAGCAGCAGCGGATCGTCGACACCGTGGATCGTTTGCGCTGCGGGCGGTGGCGTTGCCCAGCGTCTTTGCGGCTGTTGTGCGCGGCGCGCCGGTCCTCGGCTGCCAGTCGGCGCGCAGTCGATGTCGACCTCGGATTGTCGCGACGTTCAGGCGTCGCTGTTGGAGCCAGATTCGCTCTGGGTGTTTGCGATGTGATACCCGATACCGGGGGATGTTTGGATGACCGACGGGTCTCCGAGTTTGCGGCGGAGCCTGCCGATCGTGACCCGAACCGTGTTCGTGAACGGGTCGGCGTTCTCGTCCCACGCGCGCTCGAGTAGCTTCTCGGCGCTGAGGCCGGCCGGGCTGACTCTGAGCAGGGCTTCGAGCACGGCGCATTCCTTGGCTGTCAGCGTGATCGTGCGTCGGTTTCGAGTGACGTTTCCTGTCGTCGGGTCGAGCTCGATTCCGGCTGCTCGCAGGGTCCCGCCGTGGGTGGTCGGCTTGCGGCGCGCGAGCGCGCGTACGCGCAGCACCAGCTCAGGGAAATGAAACGGTTTGGGTAGGTAGTCGTCAGCGCCCAGCGCGAGGCCCGTCACCCGCTCGTCGGGCGCAGCGGCGGCGGTCAGCATCAGGATCGTCGCCGGTTCGTCGGACTCGGTAATCATCCGACACAGGGTGTCCCCGTGGATTCCCGGGAGGTCGCGGTCGAGCACCACCACGTCATAGGGGTTCAGGTGCAGCCTCGTCGCAGCCTCGTTGCCGTCGTAGGCGATGTCGACGGCAATTCCCTCGTCGCGGAGCCCTTCGGCAATCCAGTTCGCCAGCCGCGGCGCGTCCTCGACCACCAGCACCCTCATGCCGATGCGGTGCCGACTTGCGCGTCGCGAGCGACTGGCAGGGTGATTTCGGCCCCGAGCCCGCCTTGCTCGAGGGCGTAGAGCCTGAGCTTGCCGCCGTGTGCGGCAGCGATCGCGGCGACGATCGAGAGTCCGAGGCCGTGGCCGTTCTGCGAGCCGGTGCGCTGTGCCCCTGGTCGCTTGAACGGCTCCGCCAGCTGCGCCACGCCCGCCGGGTCCAGGACCGGACCGCCACTTTCGATGACCAGCCGTGCCGTGTCTTGACCAGCGTCGGACGTCACGTTGATGGGACCGCCGGGCAGGTTGTGTCGCACGGCGTTGTCGATCAAGTTGTCGACCATCCTCGCCAGCAGCGTCTCAGAGCCCTTCACGCGTGTGGGCGCTAGCGTGCTGTGAAGCTCGACCCGCTTCGCAGCGATCGCGTCGCTACGGCTGGCGAGCGCGTCCTCGACGATCTGTGCCAGCGACGCCGAGGTCTCCTCGCCCAGCTCCTCGCGCTGTGCACGCGCCAGCACGAGGAAGCTCTCGAGCAGGCGATCGGCTTGGTCGAGGTCCGCGCGCAGGCTCTCATCCAGCGCCCGCGCCTGCGCCGAGGACCGGTTCGGCTTGGCGCTGGCCACGTCCAATGCGGTGCGCATCGTGGTCAATGGGGTCCGTAGCTCGTGCGAGGCGTTGGCGACAAACTGTCGCTGAGACTCGAATGCCGCCTCCAGACGCGCGAGCAGGCTGTCTATCGTGCCCGCAAGCGTCCTGAGCTCGTCGCGCGGGCCGGGCAGGTCGAGCCGGCGGTCGAGGTTGGTCTCCGAGATCTCCTGGGCGGCGGCGGTGATCATGCGCAGCGGGCGCAGGACGCGGCCGGCGACCAGCCAGCCGAGCAGACCTGAGAGGATCGTCGTGATCCCGAGCGCGATCGCGGATTCGATCTCGAGTTGGTGCAGCTCGTTGACCTGCTGTTGGGTTTCCACGAGCCGCAAGAACTGTTGACCGGCTGACGACTCGACAACGCGTTCGACCGCTGGAGGCACGCTCGGCATCGTCAGGGTGGGAGTCGGCAACGGGACCGTGTTGCCCCCGGCAGGCGGTGCCTTGCCGCCGCCATTCCCTGCGGCGTGGAGTTCGATGCCCACACCTCCAGTGATCTGCTGCGAGACGAGCAGATAGGTCACCCCCAGGAGCACCGCGCCGGACACCAGGAACATCCCTCCGTATAGGAGCGTCAGCCGCCAACGGACCGTCGTCTGAGGGTGACGCAACCGCGAGCCAAGGCTCGCGCGTGTGCGCGGACGATCCGTCCGTGGGTCCTTCACCGGTTTCCGATCTGGCACTCGACCGGCGTGAGCGTGCGGCTCACCCGCAGGTCCGCCAGCCGGTCGATCATCACGCACGCGACGTTGGGGCACGGTACGTATCACACTCGCAGGTCATCGCAATGAGGGCTATGCATCGTCCCGTGGACCGCCCGGCCCGGCCGCCGCCGCCCGCGCCGGCGTCCCACGAGCCACGATGGCGAACCCCATATAACAGCGGCATAACAGGGTTACGCCGCCGTCAGGCTGGCACGCGTACAACGCGGCGTCATGAGCATGAATCGCAGATCTCGCGTGAGCTCGCTCCGGATCGCCATCGCCGTTCTGGGTGGCGTGGCGATCGCCGGCTGCGGGCCGACCGGCCATCCGAGCCGGACCTCGATCAACGCCACGACCGCATCCGGCCTCCGGTTCTCCCAGTGCATGCGCGCCAACGGCGTCCCGAACTTCCCGGACCCCGGTCCACACGGCTTCCCGATTCGCCCTGGCAGCAGCATCCTCAACTCGCCCGCTGGCCAGAGCACATTCAACGCATGCACAAAGTACCTGCCCTACTCCGGAAGCCTGCCGCCGACACCGGAGAGCGTGCGGCGCCAGGAGCTCCTACTCGCGAACTGCATGCGCGCGAACGGCGTCCCGAGCTTCCCCGACCCGAATGCGCAAGGCAATATCCAATTCCCCATCACCAGCCGCATTCCTCAGTCCCTCGCATTCCGGCGCGCATCGAACGGGCCGTGCAAGAAGCACAGTGATGCGCTCAGTCCATGAACAACCCGGCTTCTGCTTCGGGCCACTCGGTCTTTCCCAGTCGGGTGGACCAGTACGGCGCGAGCGCGCAGTGAGCGCCGCCGGTAACGGAATCTTCCGCGATGCCCTTGGCCGGCGCGAAGTAGCGACTCACGAAGTCATAGACACTGCTCGAGCGTGCAGTGACGATCAGGCCGCTGCGGTCCAGGCGTGCGACTGCTGCGATGTCCGGCGCGAGTTCACGCACGACCTCCTCACTGTCTCGCACGGCGAGGTAGTTGTGGGCATCGACGGCCACGTCGAGCGGACCCGTGCCCAGGGCTTCGAGCACCTCAGGCGGCGTCGGGACCGACGTCATGCAGCGGGCGGGAAAATTCATGACGTAGCCTTGATCCGATCGGGTCACCGTCAGCGGGCCGCTCGCCGAGTGAAAGATCACTCGGTCGCGGTGAGGCTCGAGTCTCTCCATGATCACCGCCGCGCTGGCGAGGGTGGCGTGGCCGCACAGAGGCACTTCCGTCGCGGGGGTGAACCAACGCACGCGATACTCGCCGTCCTCCGGCACGAGAAACGCCGTCTCGGCCAGATTGTTCTCGCAAGCGATCGCTTGCAGGACGGCATCCGCCAAGCAGCTGTCCAGTGGCATGACCGCGGCAGGATTCCCTGTGAACACGCGGCTGGCAAAGGCGTCAGCTTGGAACATCCGAACTCGCATGTCGACCACATGCAATCACGGCGCGCCTCCTGGTCGACTCCTCAGGAAGATCGAAGTCGCCGACGTAGCCGACCAGGCTGGCCAGCACGCGCCGCCACCGCTCGCGAAGGACACGCTCGATCAAACAGTCCCCTCCAAGCCGTGGACATGCACCAACGGACGGACCTCTACCACCCCGCCGAGCCTAGCCGCCGGGCAGCGAGCAGCAATCTCGAGCACCGAGTCGAGACTCTCTGCCTCGAACAGGTAGAAGCCGCCAAACACCTCCTTGGTATTCGCAAAGGGGCCGTCGGTGATCAACGTCTCGCCGCCCTCGACGCGCACCGCGGTCGCGGTCTCGATCGACTGCAGCTGAGCACCCCCAATGTAACCCGGGAGCTCTGCGATCGCGAAATACTCCGCCGTCATCTGCTCCATCTCCGCAGCGCTCAATGCCTCATAGGTACCTGGCTTCTCATAGACCAACACCGCGAACTGCATACGCCCTCCTTGAAGAGATCGTTATCAACCCTACGACGAACAGACACCGCCGCAGGGGACAAACCTCCACGACTACGGCTGCGGGACTGCGCTTCGATGGCAAGCTGGCCGCGATCCGAGCGGAACCCCACACGCTCGTTGGACTTGATGCACTAGCACGCGACGGCGTCGAGCCGCTCCGCCGCTCCTCGCCACGAGCGAGTGCGACGGCTGGATGACGGCGATGGGCCTCAGCTGACGCGCTCTTCAACGCAAGGGCGCCGAGCAGGATGCGTGACGTCGCCGGCGAGATGCGCGTTGTCCCCTAAGCGTGCGCCCGTTCGTCGTTAGGGCGACAATCCACTCTCCTCCCTAGGAGGTTCCAGATGAAGTACGCCATGTTGATCCACGAAAAGCCTGGCTACGTCGAGGCGCTGGCTGAGGACGAGCAAAAGGCCGTGTTCGCCGAATACATGGCGCTGGCGGAGGACCCGCGCGCCCGGGGCGGTGCGCAGCT
>DATBYI010000800.1:0-2406 GCA_036513815.1 Solirubrobacteraceae bacterium | reverse complement strand
TTGCGGAAGGTGTTGAACAGCGCGAGTGCGGGGCTTGCGGTGTCGGGGAGGTCCACGGTCGGGATGTCGAGTGCGGTTACGACGATGTAGTAGCGATGCGCGGGACCGGGCGGCGGCGCGGGGCTGATGTAGCGGCGCATGCCAGCGTCGTCGGTGATGTGCCGCCCTGCGGGCAGTGCGTCATCGCTCTCGCCAGCGCCTTCGGGTAGTGACGTGGTGTCGGACGGCAGGTCGACTATGGCCCAGTGCCAGAAGCCGCTTGGCGTGGGCGCATCTGGGTCGTACATCGTGACGATGAAACTCCGCGTCGGCTCGGGGAACCCCGACCACGTCAGGTCGGGCGAGACGTCCTGGCCGCCGGCATTGAAGATGCCGCCACGTTGCGCGACCGGCATCGTGACCCCGTCTGCGACGACATCGCTGCTGACCTGAAACGCGGGCACGGCGGCCAATTCGGCGTAGGGATCGGGACGCATGGATCCTCCAGGTTCGAGGGGCGCTTCTCGGCTACTCCGGCGCTCGGCTCGGTCGTCAATCGAGCGGCGATTGCACGGGCGGGGTGAGCAGTGCCGTCAGCTGAGCGATGTCATCGAGCTTCTCCAGGTTGAGGACGGCATGCTCGATCGAGGCGCGACGCTCAGAGGAGATCGGATGGCTGGTCAGCTTTGCGAACTTGTCGCGGATCTCCGCGTTGGTCAGAGACCGGTCGCCGGTGCCACGCGGGTGCGTGACCTTGGCTGATTGAGTGGTTCCGTCGGTGAGTGTCAGCCGGACCCGGGTGGTGAGTTGTTCATCGATGGGGAGGTTGTCGTATGCCTTCTCGTGGTGAGTCAGCGTCCGATCGATCAGCTCCCACACATCGTCGCTGTTGATCCGCTTGGGAGAGAACTGATCGACGAGCACATCGCCATCGAGGAGCGCAACAGCGACAGCGTAGGCAACGTTCATCTGAGCGCCCACCACCTCCAGCGGCCGCTCGGCCTTCCACCCGCCATGCGAGTAGGCCGCTTCGCCCATGTCGATGTCGATCCGCTGGATTTGGCTGACGTCGACCTTCGGCCGCAGCTCAAACGCGGCGTCGATCGCGGCGTGCAGCAATCCCATGCACGCGTACGGCTTAACCGCGATCCGTTCGGTCTCCCACAGGATCCCGAGGCCCGCGTAAATCTCTTCCGGGTAGGTGCGATGGCCCTCACCGAAAACGGCCAACCAGCCGCCGTACGGGCGCTCGAACACACGCTTAATACCGACGTAGCCCGCCGCGGCGAGCGCGGCCGCGGTAAGTCCGGCGCGCGACGCAAAGCCGTGCTGCATGCGCTTGACCATCGACTCGTACATCGCCGACATCAGCCCGCAGGACTGGGTCGCCGCCATCCCGAAGGCATCCTCGAATCCCGCGGGGTCGAGTCCGTAGAGCGCCCCTGTGGCGGCAGCAGAGGAGATCGTGCCGAACACCACACCCGAGTGCCAACCCCGTGAGAGCATGTCGAGCCCGCCAAGCGCCTGACCGACTCGCGGCCCGGTCTCGTAACCGAGGATCGCCCCGAGCAGGAAGCGTTCCCCGGATACCCGGCCGATCTGCGGTGTGGCGGCGAGCATCGCCGGTTGAACTAGCGAGTTGCTGTGCAGGGGGGCGAGCGGGTGGTAGTCGTCGAGCTCGAACCCCTGGATGAAGCTCGAGTTGAGCATCGCCGCGGACATCGCGCTTGTGACCCGATCCCCCCATCCGATCAGCTCCCCGGTTCCGGCGCCGTCTAGGGCCGTAATCGCCTCGACTCCCAAGCGAGACCAGGGGAGCTGCGCACCCACGAGGGCGCAGCCGACGCCGTCAAGCACGAGGTGCTTCGCGCGATCACGGACACGCTCGGGGACGTCGTCGAGCGATGTCTCGGCAACCCAGGTAGCAAGCCGGCCTGTGGGTCCATTCGGGTCGGTGACGGGTCGCGGACGCTGTCCCGAGTTCTTAGTCGTGCTGTCTGTAGCGGTGGTCGCCATGGCGTTCCTCGCTTTCAGCTCGATGGATGAGCTTGTGGACCTGATACTCGGCCGAGCAATTTCGTTAGGTCCTTTACGTGAATGGTTTCCAGCGAGCGCACGGCGGCCTTGATCTCTCTTGCCAGGCCGTCATCGGCGCGACCAGCCACGAGCTTGTCGAACTTCGCGGCAATTTCGTCCCAGGTAAGCGCCCGGCTAGGGAACCCGGGGTAGCTGTTCACCTCGTGGCTGTAGGACCTGCCGTCCTTCAGCCTGACCGTCACCCGGCTCGGGACCTCATCGGGGTAGCGGGCGGTGAACCCGTCGTCCGGTCGGACCGTGACCTTTCGGAGTAAGTCCTGGACGTCCCGCGCCTCGATGCGCCCCGGCTCGAGCTGCGCCGGCTGAACATCGCCATCGAGGAGGGCGACG
>DATBYI010000799.1:0-3095 GCA_036513815.1 Solirubrobacteraceae bacterium | reverse complement strand
GCGCCACTTGAGTCTGGAGTCCGTCTCGCCCCGGCTGGCGCTCACCTCAAGCTTCAAGGCCGCCGGCTCGAACTCGATGCAGTCACGGTGTGCGGCGCCCATCGGCCGTCCGGCGACGTGCTGCTCTCGAGCCTTGCCCGTTCCGTCGGAGCAGGTGCGGTGGCTGTGGTCATGACCGGCATGGGACGCGACGGCGCAGCAGGGCTCGCCGAGGTCGCCGCCGCCGGTGGCAGAACCATCGCCCAGGACGAGGCGAGCTCGACGATCTTCGGCATGCCTCGCGCCGCGGCCGAGGTTGGTGCGCGCATGATCCTGCCGCTTGACGCGATCGGCCCCGAACTCGCGACGCTGAGCCGACACGTCCGCTCATGAGTACCGACGCCCTCACTCGTGTGGCCGAGGTGGTAGAGCGGGAGAGCGGAGTCGTAACCGGGAAGTCGCATCCCGGCTCACTCGTGGCGGGGATTGCGCGCATGGCGCCTGGGATGACCGCCGCGCGGCTTCTCGAGGAGGGGTGTACGGGTGACACGCTCGAACGGCTGATCGACGAGGTCACCGTGCGGGAGACGTTCTTCTTCCGCCATCGGACGGAGCTCGACACGATCGATTGGCATGAGTCGCTGCGTGCGGCGCGTGCGCACGGCACAGATGCCGTCCGGGTATGGATCGCCGGGTGCGCCTCCGGCGAGGAGGCCTACACGACCGCGATCCTCGCCTGCGAGGCGTTCGGAACCGCCACCCCGCCCGTCCGCATCCTCGCCACCGACATCGCGCGGACGGGACTCGCCCAAGCGCGGAGCGGGTGCTACGGGACGCGGGCGGTTCGGGCGCTCGACGAGGCTCTCCGCCGACGTTATTTCAGCTCCGAGAACAAGACGTTGTGCGTGAACGGCTCGCTTCGCGGGCTTGTCGAGGTCCGTCGGCACAACCTGGTTCGGGACAGCTTCCCGCCCGTCGGCTCGCCGCCGTTTGACCTGATCCTCTGCCGCAACGTCCTGATCTATTTCGGACGGAGCACCGTCGACCGTGTCCTGGAATCGCTGGAGGGCGCGCTGTGGCCCGGCGGTCGCCTCATACTCGGCGCCGCGGATCGAATCTCCGGGCAGCCCCGGCGAACCCCGGCGCGGCTACCGCCTCGCGCGACCCAGCGGCGGCCCGCGTTCCCGGCCTTACCCGAACCGACCGCCACCCCCGAGGTTGCCTTGCAGATTGCCGGCGACGCGGTGGCCGCGGATCCTCTCGACGCCGAGGCCTACCTCGTCATGGGCCTCGCGGAGCTGGCGGCCGAGCGCCCCCGGGCGGCAATCGATCCACTGCGCCGTGCGCTCTACATAGATCCAACCTCGGGCCTGGCCGCTTTCAAGCTTGCTGGCGCCCACGAGGCGCTCGGCGAGGTAGGGCCCGCCCGGCGCGTCTATCGTCAGGCGCTTCGCACACTCGAGCTGGAGATCAAGGAACGGCCCGTCGCGGAGGCACTGGATCTCGCCGAGGTGACCACCGCGTGCCGGGCCAGACTGCATGCCCTGACCGCGGTGCCGTGAGCGCCAGAAACCCACGTTCTGCGGACTGCACAGGCTCGATGGTGGAAACCGCACCTAAGCTGCGGCCCGCGACTTGTGCACCTAGCTACTGATACGCAGGTATATGCAGGGTAATCCGCCGACGAATCGACGCGCTTGTTCACTCACTCAGTTATTTCAATGATCCACGGTGAAGGGTTGGCGAGCGCTGAGCGTGAGGCTGAGCTGGCGGCCGGGCGCGCGAGATCGCAGCCTTACACACGTCCCGCGCTCGAGTCCGCACCCGACGCAATGTTGAACGTCAGCACCGACGACGACTTTCGAGCGGTCGTGTTAGAGAACATGGCGGAGGGCCTGGCGGTTTGCGATTCTCGGGGACGACTGGTGTTCATGAACGCGACGGCCTCGAAGATGCTGGGCTGGAGCGAGGACGAACTGCTCGGGAGCTCGGCTCACGACGCGATCCACTACCAGCGCGCGGACGGATCGCCGCTTGCCGAAGCAGACTCCGCATTGACGATGGTTCGGACCGAGGGCCGGACGGTGCGGATTGCGCAGGACGCGTTCACGCGAAAGGACGGTTCGATCTTCCCGGTCGCCTACTCGGCTGCGCCACTGCACAGCGGCACGAGTGTGCGTGGCACTGTCGTGGTGTTCCACGACACGACGGAAGAGCAGGCCGAACGCACCCGCGCACAGCGTGAGCTGGATACGCTCAGCTGGGTTGGGCGAATCCGCGACGCGCTGGACAACGACCGGTTGGTGCTGTATTCGCAGCCGATAGTTCCGCTCTCAGCGGGCGGCACGCACAGCGAAGAGCTTCTACTGCGGATGGTCGGGCAAAAGGGCGAGCTGATCCTGCCCAACAGCTTCCTCCCGGTGGCCGAGAAATACAGCCAGGTCTGGGAGATCGACCAGTGGGTGATGACGCGAGCTGCGCTTCTGGCGGCGGCCGGCCGGCGGGTACACACGAACCTGTCCGCAGACTCGATCGGCAGCCTCGATTTGCTCCCTCAAATCGAGCGGGAGCTGAGCGCGGCCGGCGCTGATCCGGCCAATGTCGTGTTTGAGATCACCGAGACCGCGTTGATGGGAAGCATCGACGCGGGGGAAGCGCTGGCTCGCGGGCTTACCCACCTCGGGTGCGGCGTGGCTCTGGACGACTTTGGTACCGGCTACGGGAGCTTTACCTATCTACAGAAGCTCCCGTTCAAGTACCTGAAGATCGACACTGGGTTCGTCCGCGACTTGGCATCGAGCGCAGCGAGCCAGCACCTGATCAGGGCGATCGTCAACATCGCCCGCGAGTTCGGCCAGCAGACGATCGCCGAGGGCGTCGAGGACAGCGAGACACTGGGCCTGTTGCGCGATTATGGCGTCGACTTTGCCCAGGGTTTCTACCTCGGCCGACCGCAGCCGCTCGAGTTCGGCTGACCTCAATGGGCGTGGCTCCAACGATTTCTGAGACGCCGGTGCCTCGGCGTACCGCGGCCGGCAGGCGAAGGGCTCACGTGGTGAGTCAGTCTCCGCCACGCCAGCCGGCGGCCGGCAGCTGGGACGAGCTGGCAGGCGTGA
>DATBYI010000798.1:0-5991 GCA_036513815.1 Solirubrobacteraceae bacterium | reverse complement strand
CCTGCCGTTCGCGCTGAACGTCCTGACGCTCCGGGGTGAGCTCGTGTCGGACGTGACCGCGTTCATCGTGCGCTCGACCGACGACCCGGACCCGGAGGCCTACACGCGGTTCCCCGAGCAGCCGATGGATCGACGTCGCCTGATCGGCACGTTCGAGCGCTTCGGCATGCCCGAGCGGCTCAGCTGACGGTCGTTCGCAGCCGCGGCACGGGGGAGAGCAGCAGGCCTTGGCAATGGGCCGACCGGCGCACGCCCCGCCGGGAGCCGGGCCGCGCTTCTAGCTCTTTCCCGGGAGGACGTCGCAGAACACGAAGCCGTCCCGCTCGACGACCTCTCCGGGCGTGCACGCGATGGGCCGGCGGAAGATCGGCCCACTGTGCACGAACGTGTGGAACTCGCCGTTCTCGCCACACGGATCGACCTCGGGCGGGAGGTCGGCCAGGAGCTCGCGGTCGAAGGGTCGGCCGGCGAAGGAGGCGTCGAGGCGGGACGGATCGAGGCAGACGATCAGCGCCTCAAAGCCGGCGTCGACGAACTCCTCGGCGAGGAGCGCGGTGTCCCGGCCCCACAGCGGAAACACCGCCCGCTTGCCAACCCGGCTCAGGCGCTCCTCGCGATACGCGCGGATGTCCGCCAGGAAGAGGTCGCCAAAAGCGAAGGTCTGCGCGTCGCTCAGAGGCGGTGCCGCGAGCGCCTGCTCCATTTGTCGCTCGTAGATCTCGTTGGTGGCGCCGGCCGGGATCTCGACCTCGACGAGTGCCAACCCCGTGGCGTCTGCCTGCGCGGCGATCAGCTCTCGCCGAACGCCGTGCATCGACACCCGATCGAAGTCGCGTGTCACGGTCGTGATCAAGGCGCCGACTTGGGGGGCGGACGTCGCGCGCAGGCTACGAAGGGCGAGGGCCGAGTCCTTTCCGCCACTCCACGACAGCGCGAGCTCAACAGGGGCCATTTCCTCCAGCCTACCTCCGCCCGATGTGACTGACAGGTTTCCGGTTTGAGGGCTCGTGGCGCGGGGTAGCCGTCGTCGGGCGGGCATCTCGTTCTTGCAGGGCGCGTCGCTTGTCTTGGTTCGCTGTTTCACCCGAACAACTACTGAGCGCCTCCTCCACTATCGACGCAGGCGGGGGCTCGGACGCGACCCTGCCCTCGGCGTCACTGGCCGGCGCGGCGGCCTCGACACCGATTGCGGCAGCCTGGACCGCGTTCCTCGAAGACGCGATCGGCTCCTGCGCCGCGCTTGATGAGGTCTACGTGGAGCTGTCCGCCGCGCTGCGCTCGGCGGGCCGGAACTACCAGCGCTCGGAGACCCAGGCCACAGACGGGTTCGAGGGCGGACGCCCCCGATGATCCTCGGCGGTCCGTCGAACGGCGCCCCGACCACGGGCGTCCCTAACCAATTCGGCTTCGAGGTCCCGCAGGGGACCCCCGGTGAGCTGGACGCTGCCGCGCGCGCATGCTCGAGCTGGGGAGCGGCATTGACGGCCCGTGCGGGAAGCTTGCGCGCCGGGGCGAAGGCCGCCTCCGGCGACTGGACCGGGGCGGCGCAGTCCGCCTTCGCGGCCGTCGCGGCCCACGTGATCGGCGTCTATGAGTCGGTCGGCGGGGTCGTCGACGACGCGAGCAGAACGCTGTCGACCTTCGCGCAGGAGCTCGAGGCGGCGCAAAAGATCACCAAGCAGGCCCTGCAGGACTGCGAGACCTACAACGAGCAGGCGACGACCTCCCAGCAGGAGGCGGCCGCGCACGCCAGCACGGCACAAACGCTGAGCACGCAGGTCGCGACGGCTATACACCCGCAGGAGACCGCGGAGCTGAACCGGCAGTTGACGATCGTCCAGGGTCAACAGTCCGCGGCCGAGCGGGCCGCCAACGACGCCACGACTCAACTGCAGAGCGCCGAGCGGCAGGGCACCCGGGCGTGGACGGACTACCAGCACCAGGCGCAGGCGGCAGCCCGGGCCCTCCAGGGGCTGGCCGGGCAGATACAGCGCGTCGAAGGGCTCTCGGGTGGTGCGGGCGCTCCCGCTCTCGCCCCGGGCACGGCGGCTGGCGCAGGCGCGGTGGGCTTCTGGCCGCTCTTCAACTCGATCGCTGGATCTGACGCGTCCGACGCGACCATCGGCCTCGCGGAAGGAATCCTCCGTCGCTACCGCAATTCGGATCTGGTGCTGCCGATCACCAACCAGGCGAGCCAGCAACTCGAGCAGCTCTCCGGTGAGGTCCGCGGCAGTGACCCGTTCACGATGCTCCCCAGCGGTCTGCTCGTCCCGAGGGGCAGCAGCGCCGATCCACTGATCGGGCAGATCGAGTCGATGAGCTCGGGAGACGGCTACAACACACCGGGCGACGGGTTCTTCGTTCCCGGGGAGGACGACCTCGAGGCGGCCGCTCCCGGTTGGGCGAGCATCGGCGGGCGCGCGCTGGGCGTCGTGGGCGTCGGCATGACGTTCTACTCGACGGGCGCCGACCAGTGGGACTACGACAGCGCGCACCATCCCGGTTGGTCCACGACGCACAAGGTGATCGACACGGCCCAGACCACGGCCGTGGTCGGTGGCTCGACCGTCGCCGGCGCGCTCGCCGGCGCCGAGGTCGGCGCGGAGGGCGGGGCCGCCGCCGGCGCCACCGTCGGTTCGGTCGTCCCGATCGTGGGCACGGCTGCGGGAGGGGTCGTCGGTGGCGTCGTCGGAGGCGTGGTGGGCGGGGTCGTAGGCGGCGGCGTCGGCCACGCTATCGGCCACGGGCTGGAGGACGTCGGACACGGTATCGGCCACGAGGCGAGCCACATCTGGAACTCGGTCTTCTGAGACTCGGCCGATGCTCCTGTCCGCTTCCACCGCCACGTCGCTCCCGGTCGGGACGCTCGCGCTCGTCGTCTGCGCCTGCGCGGCGAGCCTCGCCTTTGGCGTCGCTCATTACCGCGGTTGGCACCGAGCGTGGATCCGCGTGCTGCCCTTCGAGGCGAACTTCTTCGGCCCGGCCTGGTTCGGCGCGTGTGGTCTGCTGGTGGCGCTCTGCGACCTCGCCGCGCGGCTCAGCGTCTGGTTCGCGGCGGTGCTCGCGGTACCCACATTCATCGTGTTCGTGATCATGCTGATGTCACTCGTCTGGCTTCCGCCAAGACTGCTCCCGTCGTGGTATCTGAACTGGCGCCGGCAAGGCCGGCCACGGTCGGGGCTTCGCGCCTGATGTCATCGGCCATCCATAGGCTGTCAGGCGTGGACGGCTTCTCCCTCGAGATTCCAGACGAACTCCGTCGCGCCCCCGAGCTCGAGACAGGATCCGTATGTCTTGTCGCCCACGCCGAGCCGTGGTCCTGGCCACAGGCGTTCCGGCCGAACCTCACCGCCGAGGTGACCCCGCTCACCCCCGATCGGGCGACGTTGGTGCAGCTGAGCTCCGTGACGATCGCGGCGCAGATCGCGCTCGGCGCTCACGTGGCAGCGTGCGACATCTGGCCGGGGCCGGAGGACTCGGAGGGTCGGCGGATCATCTCGCTCTATCCCGAGATGGACACCACAGTGGTGCAGCTGCAGTACGTCTCCATCTGCGGCGGCCGCGCGGTCACCGTGTCGATCCAGCAGGGGGCGGACAAGTACCGCCACGGGCTCGATGTGTTCGGGAACGTCGTCGGCACGATTCGCTGCGCCTTCGATGATCCAGATTCGGATGCCGAGGCGGATCCGGCGACCATGCCTCGCCTGGACCCCTTCGCGCAGGGGCGGGGCATGGAGGTCGAATACCTCGGCGGCGTACACGCCGCCCAGCCGTACCGCAGTGCGGGACCGGTCCTCGACGAGGCGCAGCTCGACGCGCTCCGCCGCGGGAAGCTGCCGCGCGGAGCTGAGTCCGCGGCTCTGCAGGCCGGTGGCTTCGTGACCGGCCGCGGGCGCCTCACCGACGTCGGCCAGGCGGCTCACCAAGCGCTCGGGTCGCCGGCGCGCGAGGTGACGCTCGAGGTGGTCACGGACGACGATCCCCGCGTCGCCGTTCTGCGCGCATACCAGCGCGGTCACGGCACCGCCGTGGTCGCGAGCGCCCCTCCCGGTGAGTCGGGAACCGGGAGCACACTCGACGTGATCGCGTCCAGGACGACTCCGATCGCACTCGCTCGCTGGCTCGGACTAGCGCCGGCGTGGACGTTCTCGATCGTCGAGGGAGATTCCCCGACGCTGCGGCTCGATGCCGCGATTCTCGACGTCCGGCTCACCTCAACCGGCGCACCGGCGCCAGATGAGGCGACCGAGGCGCTGGCCCGAATGTGGGCCCAGCCCTGGCAGGTCGCAAGCCTGCACGCGAGTCAGCCCGGGGCCTACACCGCAACGGTCATCACCACCCCTGAATCCGGCTCGTTCCGGCTCGAGCGGGATCGCTCAGCGGGTGAGGCGTCGCTGACGCCGCTGCCGAGCGCTCAGTACCTGTTGGACGTGTTGCGCCTCGGGGGCTTCGACGTGGGCGCGAGCTGAGTCGCCGGCGGCCCGAACCAGGTGGCCAGCGCGTCGGTGAGCCCCCCGTCGGTTCCCTCTCCGACCCACGCGACGTAGCCGTCCGGGCGAACCAGGACGGCGGTCGGGGAGGTGACGACGCCGAGCACCGGGAGCTCCCACTTCCCGGGGTAGCTCGCTTCGACCAGTTCGACGCGGTCGGCCCACGGAGTGATGTCGAGCGCGCCGGGCCGGCCCAGGTTGAGCATGACCGGCTTGGCGCGGTGCAGCAGCTCGAAGACCCGCAGCTCGCCGTTCGCGCTGACCAGGTCGAGGTCGGGTATGCGGCGCCCGAGCAGCGGATGTCCCTCACCGAGGTCGTAGTGGATGTCCAGGCCGGAGACGATTCCCGCGAGCAGCTTGCGAGGCTCCTCCATGCCCGCGAGTTCCGACGCCAAGTCGACCAGGGTTTTCATGCGCTCGTCGCTGCGCTGGAGCGTGGTCTGAGCCATCGTGTACTGAAGCGCGCGGGCCGTGATCGGGTGACGCTCGGCCTGGTAGGTGTCCAGGAGGCCGTCGGGCGATGTCCGGTTGACGACCTGAGCCAGCTTCCATCCCAGATTCACAGCATCTTGTACACCGAGTCCTAGGCCCTGGCCACCCGCGGGATAATGCACATGGGCCGCGTCGCCCGCGAGGAGGACCCGTCCGACGCGGTAGGCGGCTGCTTGCCGCGTCGCATCGGTGAACCGGGAGATCCAGGTGGGGTCGTGAACCCCGAAGTCAGTGCCGAAGACGGTGACGAGCGCGTCGCTCAGATCGGCCAGCGTCGGTTCGCTGCCGGTCGGCGCGAGTTGCTGCTCGGTTACGACGACGCGCACCGTTGTCCCGTCCTCCATCCGGTGCAGGCCGTGCACGCCGATGGCGTCGCGCCGCACCCCGCGCGGCGGCTCCTCGGTGACCTCGACCTCGGCGATGAGGTTGCTCCTGGTGGCCTGCCATCCCGGGAACTCGATGCCGGCCGCGGTACGGATCAGACTGCGTCCTCCGTCGCAGCCCACGAGATACCGCGCCCGGAGCGACTCGCCGTCGGAGAGCCGGACGTCGATCCCGGTTTCGTCCTGCGCGAAGCCGGTCACCTCGTGTCCGTAGCGAACCTCCACCGGGAGCTCGGCGATCCAGGTGGCCATGATGCGCTCGATCTTGTTCTGCCAGATCCCGAGCGAATACGGATGGCGCGTTGGGAAATCGCTCATATCGAGCAGGGTCGTGCCGAACGTCGCGGCCTGAGCCACCTGACCCTCGGCGAGAAACCGGTCGGCGATCCCACGCTGATCGAATACCTCGAGCGTGCGTGAGTGAAAGCCGCCCGCCCGTGAGCCGAGCAGGACGTGATCGGGGCGCCGCTCGAGGACCGCGACGCCGACCCCCGCCAGGGCCAGCTCGCCGGCCATCATCATCCCGGTCGGACCCCCTCCGGCAATCAGGACCTCATGCTCTTTCATCGCTCCTCCGTTTCGTCGCTTCCAGCTTGCGGCGGGCGATTATGCGGCACGATCCAGGG
>DATBYI010000797.1:0-5761 GCA_036513815.1 Solirubrobacteraceae bacterium | reverse complement strand
GGCGGCGAGTTCGGGTTCTTCCCGGCGCCGGGTACGAACTACACCGTCAACGAGGAGCCGGTCATCGCCGCCCGCCTTGACGCCCTTGGCCGGTCACTCCAGCTCCACCTGATCGGAGTCTCGGGCTACCGCTCGCCGCAGCACTCGGTCGAGGTCGGCGGGTACGCCGACGATCCGCACACGAAGGGCGAGGCGTCCGACACGCCCGGCGTGGAGGGCGTGCCGGAGGCGACGCTCGAGCGGTTCTGTCTCACGCGCCCCTTCCCCGGCGCGCGCGAGGCGGATCACATCCAGGAGCTCGGCTCACCGATCTAGCCCGGGCTCCGGGCGGGGGTGTCACGGTCTGGGCCGGGCAGCGTCAGGCGTCGTCGGGCCTCGTCGGGCGTCGTCGGGCGTCGTCAGGCGTCGTCAGGCGTCGTGGGGCGTCGTCAGTCGTCGAACCGGCGGACACGGAGCGCGAACGCGGCGCCCGTCGGCCCAGACTCACCTGCATAAGGTGCCATTTCGGCGCTCATCCTGAGGCCGTGGCAGATTTCGCATGCCCCAGGTGCACAAGATGCCATGGCTGGCCCGGGCCGCACGCAATGGCATGTTATGCACGACTCGAGGACCGCCGGGGGCGGCACTCGATGCCTGGCGTGCCTTCATAACCCGTCACGACGCGCCGAATCCGCCGGGCGTGTCGACTTAGGCATGCCCCACGTGCATAGCTCGTCACGCCCTCGGGATGTCCGCCCGATTGTCGACTTATGCAGGTCGGGGCCCGGCGGGGCCGCCGCGACGACCGCGTCGTGGCGGGCGGCTGCTACCGCGTCGTGGCGGGCGGCTGCTACCGCGTGGTGGCGGCGGCCGCTACCGCTGCCGCGTCAGTCGGTCAGTCGTCGAACCGCCCGGCGTAGAGCGCGAACACGGCGCCCTGCGGATCCTGGAGGGCTGCGATCTTGCCCACGCCGATGTCCATCTGCATCAGCACGGTGGCGCCGAGCTCGCTCGCTTTGGCGGCGCCGGCCTCGGCGTCGTCGGTGCCGAAGTAGACGAGCCAGTAGGACGGCTCGTTCTCCGCGGCGGCGCGGATGCCTCCGTTGCTGTGGCCGTCCGAGGTCTGGATTCCCAGGTACCCCTCCATGCCTTCGAACGCCTCGATGTTCCACCCGAACAGCTCGCGGTAGAAGTCGGCCGAGGCGTCCGGATCGGTGCTCGCGAGCTCGTCCCACGAGAGGGCACCGGGTGCGTTCACGAGCGATGCGCCGATGTGGCGCCTGGGCTCCCACGGCATGAAGAACGCGCCCTGTGGATCCTGGATCACCGCCATGCGGCCGACGTCCATGACGTCGAAGGGCGGCGCGTGCACGGTGGCGCCGAGCTTCTGCGCGCGGTCGGCGGTGGCGTCCGCGCTCTCGACGGTGATGTAGGAGTTCCACAGCGGCGGCACTCCCGCCTCGGCCTGCGCCTGGGGCTGAGGGGAGATCGCCGCGACGTCCTTGCCGTCGAGCTGCATCATCGAGTAGACGACGCCGTCGCCGATCGGATTGTCGATCGCGGTCCAACCGAACAGCTGTCCGTAGAACTGCTTGGCCGCATCCTGATCGGAGGTCGTCAGGTCGGTCCAGGAGAAGGTTCCCGGTATGTAATTGGTTCGTTCACCCATGGCCGACGACCCTATCCGTTGCCCACGGGCGGGGGGTGAGGAAACTGCTATTCGCGGACAGCTCCTGTCCGCATGGCTACGCGGCATCGAACGGCGCGAACGCGGTCGCCATGCCGGCTCGGTCGAGCCCGGCCCCGAGCGCGCACAGCAACGCGATGCGCGCGGCTGCGGCCGATAGGAACGGAACGCAGATCGCGCCGCTGGCGCGCAGATCGCGCTCGGCGCCTTCGAACCCGTAGGTGGAGAACAGCATCGAGGAGCGGTCGGGGCGGCAGGTGAGGAGGACGGGCACGCGCGCGGCGGCCTCCCGAAGCTCGTGCAGCACGGTCGGGGAGAGATGACCTGCTCCGAGCGCGACGAGCACGACGCCGTCGTTGGTCTGGGACGCGTGGTGAAGCAGCGCGCCGTCGTCGCCCAGGCCGGTGGTGACGGTGGCGACCCGATAGTCCAGGCTCGCGACGTCGAGGGGAGCCGGCCGGCGGGGCGTGGCGTGCAACCAGACCCGGCCCTCGACGATCCGCCCGAGCGGGCCGGCCGTCGGCGAGCCGAACGCCCCGGGGCCGGTGCTGTCGACCTTCCGCACCGTCGTGGCCGCGTGGACCTCGCCGGCGAACGCGACGACCACGCCGAGTCCGGCGGCGGCGGGCGCGCGGGCGAGGATGATCGCGTCGAGCAGGTTCGCGGGTCCGTCGGCGCCAGGGGCGCTCCCGGGGCGGTTGGCGCCGGTGATGACGATCGGAGCATCCCCGCCATAGGTGAGCGCGCACACCATCGCCACCTCCTCCATCGTGTCCGTGCCGGTCGTCAGCACGACGCCCTCGCCTCCCGCGGCCGCCTCGCCGGCGCGACGGGCGAGCGCGAGCGCATCGGTCAGCGTGAGCTGAGCGCTCGGGAGCGACAGCACGGTCTCGGCCTCGAGATGAAAACCGGCCACCTGCGGCAGTTGCTCTACGAGCTCGGAGGCGTCGAGCGCGGGCACCGCCTGCTCGCCGCGCATCGCGATCGTGCCGCCCGCGGCGATTACGCGGACGGGACGTGTGGCTGCGTCGTCGGAGGCGGAGGGCACGGCGGGATCATGCCCGATCCCTCTACCCTTGCGCCGGATGCGCCTCTTGATCACGGGCTCGGCCGGCATGCTCGGCCAGGATCTCGTCGCCGCCGCCAGGGCCGCCGGCCACGAAGTCCTCGCCTTCCCAAGGGCTGAGCTCGACATCGTCGACGCCTCCGCGGTGGGGCAGGCGCTGAGCGCCGCGCATCCGGAAGTCGTCGTCAACTGCGCGGCGTGGACGAACGTCGACGGCGCGGAAAGCGATGAGGCCGGCGCGCTGGTGGCCAACGGCGCCGGCGCGGGCAACGTCGCCCGAGCCGCGGCGGCGACCGGCGCCTGGACTGTCCACGTGTCGAGCGACTACGTGTTCGACGGGTCCAAGCGCGACCCGTACGTCGAGTCCGATCCGGTCAATCCGCTGTCGGCCTATGGCCGCACCAAGCTGGCCGGTGAGCGCGCGGTGGCGGAGGCGGCGCCGGGCCGGCACACTATCGTGCGCTCCTCGTGGCTGTTCGGCACCGGGGGCCCGTGCTTCCCCGCGACGATCCTACGACTGGCCGGAGAGCGCGACGAGCTGAACGTCGTCAACGACCAGGTCGGGTGCCCGACGTTCACCGGGCATCTCGCCTCGGCGCTCGTGGAGATCGGGGCGCGACGGACATCGGGGATCTTGCACGTCGCCGGCGGAGGAACCTGCTCGTGGTTCGAGTTCGCGCGCGAGATCGTGTCCCGCGCCGGCCTCGCCTGCGAGGTGAAGCCCTGCACGACGGCTGAGATGCCGCGGCCCGCGACTCGCCCGGCGTACAGCGTCCTTCGTAGCGAGCGCGGTGACGAGGCGCCCCGGCTGTCCGAGTGGACCCAGGGCCTCAGCGCGTTCATGGCCGCGGTGCCGGCGGTGAGCGCCCGATGAGGCTGCTCGTCTGCGGTGGCGCCGGGTTCATCGGCTCCGCGTTCGTGCGCGCGCGTGTGCGTGAGCACGGCGACGACGTCACCGTGCTCGACAAGCTGACCTACGCCGGCCGGCGGGAGAACCTGCAAGAGGTCGAATCCGAGATCAGCTTCGTGCACGGCGCGATCGAGGACCGGGCCGCGGTGTCGGACGCGATCGGCGACGCCGAGGCGATCGTGAACTTTGCCGCCGAGACGCATGTGGACCGCTCGATCGCCGACCCCGAGGGGTTCATCGTCACCAACATGCAGGGCACCCACGTGCTGCTCGAGGCGGCCCGCGAGCGGGGGCTCCGCTACCTCCAGGTGTCGACCGACGAGGTGTACGGTTCGATCGAGGAGGGGTCGTTCACCGAGCAGTCGCCGCTGAGCCCCTCGAGCCCATACAGCGCGACGAAAACGGGCGCCGACCTGCTGGTGTCGAGCTACTTCCACACGTATGGGCTCGAGACACTGATCTGCCGGGGTTCCAACAACTACGGCCCGTACCAGTACCCGGAGAAGCTGATCCCGCTGATGATCCTGAACGCCCTGGCCGGTGATCACCTGCCGGTCTACGGCGACGGGCGCAACGTGCGCAACTGGCTGTTCGTAGAGGACTTCGCGCGCGGCATCGGCCACGCGCTGGCGCACGGCGTCCCGGGCGAGGTCTACAACTGCGGCGGCCCCGACGAGTGCGACAACCTGACCGTGGTCGGGCGGATCCTGGAGCAGACGGGGCGCGACGAATCGCTGATCGAGTTCGTCACCGATCGGCCCGGGCATGACCGGCGCTATTCGCTCTCGAGCGACAAGCTCGGGGCGCTCGGGTGGCGAGCGCAGGTGCGCTTCGAGGATGGGCTGGCGCGCACCGTCGATTGGTATCGCGACAACGAGTGGTGGTGGGAGCCGATTCGCAGCGGCGCCTATCGGGAGTACTACGAGCGCCACTACGGACGCGCGTTGAAGGGCTAAGGCGCCGCCGTCAGGCGCCGCCGACAATCCCAATGACCATGGCGCTCGACGAACTCGAGCAGGAGGTGATCTCCTGCCGGCGCTGCCCGCGGCTCGTCGCCTGGCGCGAGGAGGTCGCACGCGTGAAGCGCGCCGCATACGCCGGCGAGGAGTACTGGGGTCGGCCGCTACCTGGCTTCGGCGATCCGGCGGCGAGCGTGCTCCTGCTCGGGCTCGCGCCCGCCGCGCACGGCGGCAACCGCACCGGCCGGATCTTCACGGGCGACCGCTCGGGAGACTGGTTGTTCGCGTCGCTATACCGGACCGGGTTCGCCAACCAGGCCACCTCGGTGTCGCGCGACGATGGGCTGACGCTGCACGGGGCGTGGGTCACGGCCGCCGTACGCTGCGCGCCCCCGGCCAACCGACCGCTCCCCTCCGAGCGCGACAACTGCCTGCCCTACCTCGAGCGCGAACTGCCGCTGCTCGGGTCGGTCAGGGTGATCGTCACGCTCGGCTCGTTCGCGTGGGACGCGGCGCTCCGCGTGGTGCGCGCGCTCGGCGAGCCGATCCCCCGGCCCCGCCCGAAGTTTGGCCACGGCGCCACCGCCGCGGTCGGGCGGTTCACGCTGCTCGGCTGCTTTCACCCGAGCCAGCAGAACACGTTCACGGGCAAGCTCACCGAGCCGATGATCGACGCCGTGATGTCGCGGGCCAAGGAGCTCGCGAATAGCGGTCAGGTTCGGGCCTAGAGCGCCGGAATCCGCGTGTGCGGATCGCTACGCTCGACTGAGTGTCCCTCGAGCACTTCACTCCCCGCACGCGCGAGTGGTTCGCCGGCGCGTTCACCGAGCCGACGCCGGCGCAGGCCCAGGCGTGGCCGGCGATCGCGTCGGGCGAGCACGTCCTGATATCGGCCCCGACCGGGTCGGGCAAGACGCTGGCCGCGTTCCTGTGGGCGATCGACAAGCTGGCCAGCCAGCCAGCCCGGAGTGAGGAGGGGGCCGCCGCGGCCCGGAACGGTGGCGCGAAGAGCGGGAACGGTGGCGGGCACCGTATCGGCCTCGTGTACGTGTCCCCGCTGAAGGCGCTCTCCTACGACATCGACCGCAACCTCCGCGTCCCGCTGCGCGGGATCTGCGCCGACCTCAAGGTCGCCGTGCGCACCGGCGACACGCCCCAGC
>DATBYI010000796.1:0-2133 GCA_036513815.1 Solirubrobacteraceae bacterium | reverse complement strand
AGCTCGGCCCAGTACTGGTCGGCGACCTACACGGCGGTGCCGGGCACGCGGATCCGGATCGATGGGGTCTTCCCCTACGCGCGATACACGTCGTGGAACGTCTACGACCCGCTGCTCCGGCCGTTCGCCAAGCTCTCGGACTACCAGCTTCAGCCCGACGCCGGAAGCGCCAACCCGTTCGTCGCCGGCGCCGCTCGGAACACGCCCGAGTCAGCGCGCCACTACACGCTGTACATCACGTTCAGCGCCACCGACCATCCCGGGCCGAACACGATCTACGTCGACCCGAGTCAGCACCCCGCGGGGCTGCTCACGCTGCGCGTGTACGAGCCCGACGCCGGACGTGACGTCACCGGTGGCGTGGGCCTGCCGACGGTGACCTGGCAGCCGACGGCCTCTGTCGCTGGTCTGCCGTCGCTCGGCTCGCCTTGCAGCAACGTGGAGAAGCCGACGAGCTCGCTCCTGAGCGGCGCGTACGCAAGCCAGAACGGCCCGAGCCTGGGCGCCCCCTATCCGGGGAACGACCCGCCCGACTGGCACAAGTTCGTGAACATCTGCCAATCGGGGTCTGACCTCCTGTTCGACAATCCGCTCGGCAGCCAGGCCCCGCAGACCGGGCAGAACCCGTGCTCGAACTTCGGCACGGGCGGGTTTCTCTCCAACACCGACAACGCGTACACGTACGCGTTCATCAGCCGTGGATTCGGCCCGATCGTCGCCTTCCACGCCAAGGCGCCGACGTTCGCCAACACCTATCCGGACGCGGCGACGATGCCGGCGGGAGTTCAGCTCCGCTACTGGTCGTTCTGCCAGAACGACCCGTTCAGCGAGCGCTATGTCGCCTGCCTGCGCGACGACCAGATCGCGCGCCGCCACGGCGACTACACGGTCGTCGTCGCCCCACCGGGTGAGTGGCCGGCGGCGGCGCAGCGTCGGTGCGCCGGCGCCGTCAGCTGGATCCCCTGGGGACCGCAGCCGCAGGGCGTCGTCCTCTACCGCCAGATGCTCCCGTCCGCATCGTTCGCCCAAGCCATCGAGAACGTCTCGTATGGATCGGAGAAGGCGGAGATGGGCGCGTACTACCCGGCCGGGCGCTATTTCCCGGGCTGGCGGGCGGTGGCGCGAGCCTACTGCCGTCGATAAGGATGAGACGGCGGCGCCTTGGAAGAGGATCATTCCCAGGCTGTGTCCCAGAACGCCACCGTCAAGGTCCGGGGCGACGCGTCGATTCGCGTCGAGCCCGACGAGGCGATCCTCTGGATCACGCTGACCGCGCTCGCGGATTCGCCGGGCACGGCGCTCCGGGACGTGTCGGAGCGCGCCAACTCGCTGGCCGGAATGCTCGACGCCCTCGGGATCGCAAAGTCCGATCGCTCGACCACCGGGATCACCGTGCACGAAGAGTTCGACCACGCCCACGGCGAGCGCCGGTCGCTCGGCGCCCGGGCGACGACGCGCGCGTCGGTTCGCCTCACCGTCCCCGAGATGATCGGGCGCCTGATCGAGCAGGCGGTCGACGAGGCCGGCGCGCTGATCGAGGGGCCGAGCTGGCAGATCGCGCCGGGCAATCCGGCCCGCCTCGAGGCGGCGCGCGAGGCCGCCGCGGACGCTCGGCGAAAGGCCCGCGCCTTCGCCGAGGGAGTGGGGGCGAGTCTCGGAGCGCCGCTCGAGCTGTCCGAGGCCGACACGCAGCGCCCGCCGATCTTCGCTCGGGCGGCGGCGCGGCGGGTATCGGAGCGCGATCCACTGCCCGTGGATCCGGCCGAGCAGGAGGTCACCGCGGCGGTCGAGGTGACGTTCGCGCTCGACTACAGCCCGCCGAGCGCGGGCGAGTAGATCCACTGCCGTCCACCGTCGCGCGAGACGTACTGCCAGGTGGCCGCCGGCGTGACCCGCTTGGGATTAAGCTGCTGCTGCACGTAGGCCACGAGCTCGGTGTCGGGTCCGGGCACGACGGCGACCACGAGCTCGCCCAGGAACGCCTCCCACCATGTCCGTCCGCCGTCGGTCGTGACGTCGACCGCGGAGCTGCCGAAAGCGAAGAAGGTGCGCGGGCCGGCTACGCCCACATACCCGACGCCCTCGGCTCCGTCGGCGGCGTCCATGTGGACCTGCGGCCCGTCGATCCGCCAG
>DATBYI010000795.1:0-5154 GCA_036513815.1 Solirubrobacteraceae bacterium | reverse complement strand
GTCTTGCCCGCTCCGGGCGCGCTCATGAAGTTGACCACCTTGACTCCGGCCCGGTCGAAGTCGGCCCGGTTGGCACCGGCGATCGTGTTGTTGGCATCGAGCGCGTCCTCGACGATCCTCACCTTTGTGCGATGCACTGCGCCTCCTCAACCTCGATTGACTCAACCTCGAACTCGTTGCCGGTGGCCACGGTGACCGCGGAGCCGGCACACGCGGGACAGCGGAAGGCCGGGATCTCGATCGCCCACTCCTCGTCGCACTCCTCACAGCGCAGACGCGCCGCGATCAGCTCCTGCTCGAGCCGCGCTCCCTCGCACACCGTCCCGCGGGCGACGAACTCGAAGTAGAAGTCGAGCGTGTCGGGGACGACCTGGCGCAATGCCCCGACACGCAGGAAAACGACGGTGACCCGGCGCTCGGCGGCGTGCTTGACCACCGTGTTGACGATCGCACTGCTCAGCGACAGCTCGTGCACCAGCGCTGCCCCGGGGTCACTCCGCCGCCGCGAACGCTCCCGACTGAAGCTCGGCGATCGTCTCGACGACGAGGTCGACGGCTCGCTCGGTCGCGTCTCGAACCTGCTCGGAAAGACCCCAACCCATCTCGTCGACGTCGGCCGGCTCGCACGCGATCACGACGACCCGGCCCGGCCACGCCCCGACCGACTTGACGAAGCGCAGGACGGTTTGCGGGTCCATCGCGTGCGGGTTGATCACGTCGCCGTCCTCGATCGCACCCGGCACCGACTCCTCGTCCGCCTCCATCACATACAGCGTCCCGGGTGTGCCTCCCTGCTTTGAGACGTCGAGGATGACGAGCGCGTCGAACCCGCGCATGACCTCGTAAGCGAGGTCGAGCCCGCCCGTCCCGGCGTCCATGACCTCGACCCCGTCGGGCATCTCCCGCTCCGACAGGCGCCTGGCCACCACGCCCCCGAAGCCGTCGTCGCGCAGCCAGGCATTGCCCACGCCGGCCACGAGGATGCTGCGCAGTCTTTCATCGCTCACGTGTCGATCACCTCCACCTCGGGGGCAAAGAAGTACAGAAGCCGCCCGGTCTCCCGCATCAGGTCTTGGCCGGGGTCGTCGTCGATGGTCACGCCAAGATGGGTCTTGCCGTCGTAGTCGGTGAGGATGCGCTCGATCGTCGCGGTCCGCCCGTCGAGCATCCTGGCGTGGAAGTCGGCTTCGGGGCCGGGCCGGATGACCACCTTCACCCCGCGCGCGAAGCGCACGCCGTCGACGACCGCCTCGGGTTGCCCGGCGGCCGGATCGGGGAGGTTCGGCGGCTCGCTCGGCGGTTCGAGCGTCTCGGGGTCGCGGATCTCGACGCGCCCGTGCAGCGCGATGATGTCCTCCGGTGTCGCGGCCGCCGCGCGGGCGATCATCTCTCGCACAGCCGGATCGGCGTGTTCGATCTCGGCTCGCTCGCCGTCGCTCAGGACGTGCACGTGGAGGAGGAGTGCCTCCTCTATCTCGGTTGAGTCGAACAGGCCGCCGTGGCTCTCGGGCGCGATCTGCGGGTGGTCGGGCAGCACGTAAGACGTTCCCAGGACGGCATCGTCGGCCTCGGTGGCCAGCACCGGGTAGGTGTTGACGCTCGTCGGCGGGCCGTCGAGAGGGGAGCGAAAGCGGCCCGAGGAGAGGCGCACGAGTATCTGCGTGGAGATGAGCGACCCGGCGAGCGCCCCGGTGCGATCGAGGCCGGCCGGCACCTCGCGCGTGTTGTGCACACAGCAGCGCACGAGGGCCGAGCCGTCGCTGCGCCGCTCGGAGCGCAAGGTGAGCCGGCCGCCGTCGAACTCCGTCGTCACGCGCTCACCGAGGCGTGCCGGCCCGAGCTCGACCCGGCCCTCGGTGGCGCCGTGGCGCTCGCCGCTCGGGGTGAGATAACGCAGTGTGGCGATGAGCGTCGATTCGGGCGCCTCTTCGGGATCGGCCACGCACTCGAGCCGCGCGTGATCGAACGCGCCGGCGCACTCGGAGGCATACGCCGGCGGGTAGACGATCCCGAACGGAGTCGGAGTGGCGTTCTTGGTCGCGCCGGGCGTGTAGGGGTAGAGCGCATAGCCCTCCCAGAGCAGCGAGGCAACGAGCTCCTCCAGGTGGTCAGTCATCGTTCATTGAGCAGCGCGCTGACACACGCATCGACGGTGGCCAGGCCGCGCGCGAGCTTCTCCTGCTGGAGCGCCTCGAAGGTCTGTGAGCGGACCGCGATCCAGGTCGTGCCGGGGTAGTAGTGCTCGATCGTCTCGCGCCACACCGACACGGGCATGCGAAAGTCGATCGACTTCGACCAGGGAATCAACACCATCTGGAGCCGGCCGTCGTCGTCGGGGTAGTAGATCATCCCGTTGAAGTGCAGCGCGAGCGGGGCCTCGCCGTCTGGGAGCGAGTGAAGGTACTTGGCCGCGGCGAGCTCGAGGTCGAAGTGACACGAGATCGGCACCGACACCGTGGTCGAGCCGGTGAACGCCGGCACCACGACGTCGAGCTGAGCCCACACCAGGCTGCGGGTGGTGACCCCCCAGCGCTCGGGCGCACCGAACAGTTCCACCAGGCGCCCGCGCGTGGGCTCGTCGTACCGGCGCCGGGCCGGCTCGATCATCAGCTGGATGGTGAGCGCGAGCATGTACACGTCACGGCCGCCCGCTTCCGAGATGTGCAGGTCGAGCGTCAGCATCGGGGCCGCGGCGTACTTGACCGGGCGCGCGCTCAGCACCGCGAACTCCAGGTCCGGTGGCTCGATCCGCGGCGGTCGGATCGCCGCCGCCTCGTCCGCTTGCACTGTCAAACCGCCGTCGCCTCCGCGCGCAGCCGCTCGAAGAATTCCGTAACCGCCACCTCCACGCGGGCGCCGCCCGAGATCCCCTCCCAGTGGGCCTTGACCGTGCCGGTGAGCGCGTAGCAGCGGTCGATCGGCGCGATCACATACATTGGCGGGTCGGTCAGCCGGTTGGCGATCAGGCCCTCGATGTCCGGCTCGAGGGTGTCTAACACAGGATTGAGCTGCCTCATTCGCGTCCACGAGTCGAAGTGGAGCTCTGACTCGGTCGCGCCGCCCGGGCTCGGGTAGAGGGCCACGACGCACGCGGTGACCGTCGACTCCATGAAGAAGGCGAGTCCGATGGGAATCTGGAAGCCCGCCCACAAGTCGTCAGGGACGTCGAGCCCGGGCAGCCACAGCGTTCGATTACCGGTTGGGCGGTAGTCGCCCTCGCCCGAGCGCATCGCCCAGCAGGCCTCGCAGGCGCACACGATCCGCCGCTCCGACAGCGCGAGGAGATGCCGATGGTCCTGGGGAATGCCGAGCCCGCACAGTTCGCACGCCTCGTCCGGGCCGGTGCTCGGCGCGGGTGCGGCCCGAGTGGGTTGCCGGGTCAGGCCCCGCAGCCCGGATACGACGCCGGCGCGCCGGCGGGCGGCGATGGCGTCGTCGAGCAGCCGGCGGTTGGCATTCATCGCGCCAGCGCCACCCTCACTCGGCCGTCCTCGCGCAGCAGCGGCACGGGCTCGAGTTGCAGCCGGTCGTCGTCCATCGAACGGCCCGCGCTCGGCAGGAAGAACGACCGTGCACACTCGGGGCAGGACAGCGCGCCGGCCAACAGTAGCCCGTCGTGCAGCTGAGCGCCGCAACTCGTGCAGCGGTCTCGGTAGGCGAGCAGGTTGCCGTCGACGTTGGCCACGAGCAGCTCGCGGCCGGCGACGCCGACGGCCGCGAGCGAGCCATCGGCGAGGTCGGAGACGGACTCGAGGTCTATCCAGGTCGACTCCGAACCTCCGGCCGTTTGGTCGCGCATTCCCTCGACCTCGAGGCCCTCGAGATCTGGAGCCGCCTCCTCGAGCGCCTGCTTGATCGCCAGCTCGAGCGTGACCGCCGAGGCCGAGCAGTCAGAGCAGCTGCCCTGGAGGTGGATCCGGGCGATCCCATCTTCCAGCGAGAGGAGCGCGACGTTGCCACCGTGGGACTCCATGTAGGGACGCACCGAGTCGAGCGCGTCCTGCACGCGCTGCTCGAGCGGCACCGGATGCAGGTCGTGGATCAAGAGCAGCGTGGCGATGAGCGGGTCCTCGGCCAGTCTGGCGGCGAGCCGCTCGCCCTCGGTCCCGGCCTCGAACAGCGAGTCGACGATCCGCTCGAGGCCCGCCCCGTACATCTGCACCACGGCCGACACGAGCTCCTCGGTGAGCTCGCGCGGCGCTGAGTCCCCGGTTGACTCGAGCTGCGCCTGGAGATCCTGGACGCGCTCAACGACGTGATCAATGTTATCGGCGCCGCCTGACGGCGGCGCCTTAGCGACGTCCATTTCGCTACGCGAGCGCCGTCGGGGTGTGCGTCACCTTTCGGACCCTGCCCCCACCGGTGTACATGTGCACGCCGCACGGTAGGCATGGGTCGAACGACCGAACCGCCCGCATGATGTCGATCCCCTTGAAGTTCTCGGGGCCGTTCTCCTCGAAGATCGGCGTGTTCTGTACGGCGTCCTCGTAGGGCCCGGGCGTCCCGTACACGTCGCGGGGGCTCGCGTTCCAGGGCGTCGGCGGGTACGGCTGGTAGTTGGCGATCTTCCCTTCCCGGATCACCATGTGGTGCGAGAGCACGCCGCGGGCGGCCTCGTGGAACCCGCAGCTGACCGCGCTCTCGGGCACCTTGAAGCTGTTCCAGCTCTTCGTCCGGCCGGCGCGCACCTCCTTGAGCGCCCGCTCCAGGTTGTGCAGGGCAATCAGCGCGCTGTAAGCCTGGTGATACGTGCGCGCGCGGTCGCGCTCGACCGCGTTGGACTTCTCCGGGATGTTCCACTCGAGCTCCATCTCGGGCATGTTCGGGGAGCGGGGGAGGACCATCTGGATCGAGTGCCCCGTCGCCTTGGCGTAGCCAAAGTCGACCAGCCCGGCCTTCGCCGTGCACCACTGCCGGGCGAACGGGCCGCCGCCGGTGTCGCAGCACACGTGCGTGTCGCTGCGCTTGTCGTATATCCGGGGTGAGACGACCCACGTGTACTTGTCGGTGAAGTCGCGCTTCTGCGGGCGGGGGAGGGTCACCTTGTTCCAGGGGTGGTTCTTGTCGACCGGGTTGCCGAGCGGGTCCTGGGTGACGAACGTCGGCTCGTTCTCCCATGAGTCGAAGTACGAGGAGCCGAGCAGGATGCGGATC
>DATBYI010000794.1:0-2050 GCA_036513815.1 Solirubrobacteraceae bacterium | reverse complement strand
CGGCGGGCTCGGATCGGGTCCCGGCACCGGTGGCGAGGGGATCCCGAGGGAGGGATGGCGCCCGCGCCGTGGATGCAGCGCGCTCACCGCGGCCTGCCGTCCGCGACTACGCCCATGCCGTGCGTACACTGCGTCGGAGATGCCAGGAATCGTATTGGTTGGCGCCCAGTGGGGCGACGAAGGCAAGGGAAAGGTCACCGACCTGCTCGCGGAGCGGGCCGACGCTGTCGTGCGCTTTCAGGGCGGCAACAACGCCGGCCACACGATCATCAGCGACGGTCAGACCTACAAGCTGCACCTGATCCCGTCGGGGATCCTGCACAAGGACACGCTGTGCGTGATCGGCAACGGCGTGGTGATCGATCCCCGGGTGCTGACCGACGAGCTCGACGAGCTCCGGCGGCGGCGCGTGGACACGGGATCGCTCCGGATCTCGGCCAACGCCCACCTGATCATGCCCTACCACATGCTGCTCGACCAAGCCGGCGAGGCGAAGCTCGGCAAGCTCCAGATCGGCACGACCCGGCGGGGCATCGGTCCCTGCTACGCCGACAAGGCGGCTCGGCTCGGGATCCGCGTGCAGGATCTGCTCGACGAGAAGATCCTCAAGAAGAAGATCGTGGCCGCGCTCGACCCCAAGCGGCTGTCGCTGCGCCCGTTCCAGAAGGATCCGCAGCTCGACCTGCAGACGATCACCGAGGAGTACCTGACCTATGGTCACCGGCTCGAGGCCTACATCGCCGACACCGTCCGGCTCGTGCACGAGCGTCTGGACGCGGGGCAGACCGTCGTGTTCGAAGGCGCGCAGGGCGCGCTGCTCGACATCGACCACGGCACCTATCCGTTCGTCACCTCGTCGAACCCGGTGGCGGGCGCGGCGTGCGTAGGCGCCGGCGTCGGCCCGAAGGACATCGACGAGATCTGGGGCGTGATGAAGGCGTACAGCACGCGGGTGGGCGCCGGGCCGTTCCCGACCGAGCTCGACGGCGACCTGGCCGAGGAGATCCGCGACCGCGGCGGCGAGTTCGGAACGACGACCGGACGGGCCAGGCGGGTCGGGTGGATCGACCTGGTGGCGCTCCGCTATGCCGCCCGCATCAACTCGCTGACGGCGCTCGCGGTGACGAAGCTCGACGTCCTATCGGGGCTCGAGCAGCTGTGCGTCTGCACCCGGTACCGCGGCCCCGAGGACTCCGAGTTCGACTACTTCCCGTACCACCAGACGGTCCTTCACCACGCGAGCGGGGAATACATCACGCTCCCCGGCTGGACCGAGGACCTGACCGAGTGCCGGGAGGAATCCGACCTTCCGACCGCCGCGCGGGATTACCTGCAGTTCATCTCCGAGTTCATCGGCGTTCCGATCGCGCTGATCGGGGTCGGCCCGGGCCGCGACCAGGTCATCTGGACGCAGGCCGGCGCCGGAATGGCCGCGTCGGCGAAGACCGCCTCGGCCGCGGCCTGACCGACGGGACACGTCGGCGACGGGCTCTGCCAGCCCGTCCGCGGTTGCACAACGCCCAAAAGCCGAAGCCGGGCTGGAGCCTTCGGGACATAAGCATCTGGGAGGCGCTTATCTGCGGAAAGCCAGCGCGGGTGGGCCGCTTTCGGGAGATAAGCACGGGGAGAGCGGTGGCAGGCGCGGATCCGGTGGCCCCGAGCGGTGACGGAGGCCGGCGGCCCCGGACGGTGGCAGGGTGGCGCGAGGCCGATGGCCCCGGGCGGTGGCGCGGTGGCGCGGGTCCGGTGGCCCCGGACGGTGGCGCGGGCGCGGCCAGCGCGTGAATCCGCCTCAGGTCAGTGCACCTGCGACGGGTGGTGGTCAGTGCGCCTGCGACGGGTGGCCCTCGCCGGGCCAGGGCGCGAGCACGAGCACCAGGAGCGCATCGGTGATGGCGCGTACCGCGTGTCGCTCGTTCGGCGAGAAGTGCGAGAGCAAACCGGCGCCACCGGACACGGTCTGACCGTCGGTTGAGATCGAGACCTCGCCGTCGGCCACGAACAGGTACGCGCGTTCGTGCACCTGGTGCTCCTGGAGCTCCTCGCCGGC
>DATBYI010000793.1:0-2978 GCA_036513815.1 Solirubrobacteraceae bacterium | reverse complement strand
GATCGCTCGACCGCGTACAGGGAGTCGAATGGCAGTCCGGTGCTGTTGACACCGAGCCGCTCGCGCGCATCCTCGGGCCCGATCAGGTCGCATACGAGCGCGAACACGAACGGCTTCGAGATGCTCATGATCGTGAATTCGTAGTCGGCATCCCCGGTGGCAAACATCGCCCCGGAGATTCCGGCCACGCACACGCCGAAGAGGTCAGCCGGGACGCTCGCCAGCGCGGGGTAGACCTGCGAGATCTCGCCGGCGTCGTTTGCCCGATAACGGTCGTGGGCCTCGCGCACCAAGGCGTCGACGAGGCCGCGCTCGGGGAGCTCGCCGGTCGAGACGAAGGCGTCGCCTGCGGGACCATGGGCAGCACTCGACATATCAATCCTCGGCACGCCAGTCTACGAGCGCGCACCGCAGAAGACACGGCGCCGATCAGCTACGTTCCCGCGGGATCGTTCCGGGTCTTGCGGGCGCCGTCAGTCCCCGTCGACGGCGGGGCTATCGCCGTCGATTTCAAAAGGCGGGATGTGGCCCTGTAGGAATCGCTTGAGCTCGTAGTCCCAGTCAACGCGTGCGACGATCAGCGCCTCGACGGTTGTCAGCTCGTCATCGAGGACGAACAGGTCGACTACTAGGTCCGCGCGGGCGTGGTCGTCGATATCGACGGCGTGCTTTTCGAGTTGGTGAGCGACATCGGCGAGCGTGCCGCTGGCTTGGGAGAGGAGCCACCGCAGCCGGGGGAGCAACTCGTCGTCCACGTGCTTGACGACCGGCCGTGGATGCGTGCGCGGCCAATCGACCGGTTCGGCGGAACCGCGACCCCCGGGGTGGGAGAGCGGATCACCGGCTTGGACGTCGATGCCCCACCGCTCCTGCAGATATTCCTCAAAGGTCGCGTGGGAAGCACGGAACAGCTGACGGTCGCGGATCTCTTCCAGCGCCTCGCCGACCCTGAGGAAAGTGCTCCAGCCTTCGTGCGCGACGGCCTCGAGTCGATCGAGATTCTCGGCCTCGCTGGGGCTGGGTTTGCGCTCTGGGTCGGTGCCGCTCATTACTCCCGGTCCTTTTCGTGCACTACCTGTCGCGAGCGTAGCGGCGGATCTCTAACCGAAACCAAGGACTTATCGAACTCATAAGAAGCCACAGCGCGACGATCGTTCCGGCCGGCGCACAAACTGGGCGGTAAGTGTGTGTTCAAGGTCACACATAGGACGATTTCCGCCTGTCACCCTCAGCGCTCGTAATTCGGCCTGCTGAATGATTCCCGCCAATACGGGGAAGGCGCGGGCGTCAAGTCGGATTTTGTCGTTTGGTCGATTCGGTTTGACGAGAGCGGTAAAGACCGACAGTGGCTAGCCCGAAATGGGACGGGCCACTGTGGCTGTGACGTTGACAGCTGGTCCCGCGCGCATCAGGACGAGAAAGTGAAAACAAAGGAGGACCTCTCTGATGAGGCCCATTCGAGGCGGGCGCGTAGCGCGCCTGAGTTTTGCCGGCGCGGGCGCGCTGGCGCTTGCGATGCCTGCCACGGCGGCTGCAGTTACCCCGGGACCGTTTGGGTCCCTGGCGGACACCGTCCATGATGTGGCCGCGAGCGCACGGCGTGCGCCTACGGTCGGCTTTCCGGTCGCGCACACGGCCGCTCAACGCGGATGTCGAAAGTTGTTCAGCGTGAAAATGGGTGAAGGCGCCGCCAACCTGATCTATTCCGGGCACGGTCGCGTGAATGAGCACGCTCTCAGGGTCCTCGGGTATATCGAGCGCTGCCAACGTAACCCGGCGGCTCAGGGCTTCATCCGCGGCTACGACCAATCCCAATCTCAGCAGCATCACGCTCGCGTCGTGGCGGCACAGGCGGCCGCTGCGTCGCAGGCTTCGAGCGGACAGCAGTCGACGAGGAGCGGCGGCTGGGCGATCCCGAGTTCGGTGGTGCAGTGTGAGTCTGGCGGTCGGAACCTCCCGCCGAACTCCGCCGGCGCTTCCGGCTATTACCAGATCATCCCCGGCACCTGGCAGGCGTATGGGGGCGGGCAATATGCGCCGAGCGCGTATCAGGCGACCGCGCAGGAGCAGGCGGTCGTCGCGTCACGCATCTGGGACGGTGGCGCGGGGGCCAATCAGTGGGTGTGCGCCGGCGGGAGGTAACGGTCGTCGCGGGACGGTGGCGAGCGCGAGCGGCGGCAAGGTCGGGTCATTGGCGCCGCTCAGCCCCGGTCTCGGCCTCGGTCTCGCCCGTGAAAGCGTCGGCTCCATGGGCAAGGTCATGCGCGAATCCTCTGCACCAAACTCTGCTGCCCTTGGCAATTCCGCGTCGATGCGGCACAGTTCCTTATCCAGCAGTAGAGATCGGTCGGTGCGAACGTGGGAACTATGGTTCAACCCAGGCCCCGTGCCCGGCGAGCGGGGCACTGGATCGCGCGCATTCTCGCTCCGCTGTTTTTGCTTGGGATCGCGGCTGTCATCGCCCTGATCGTCAACTCAGCGGTACTGAGCCGGCATCCGGCGACCCAGGGAACGCAGGCCGCGGCGACGCACCGTCTGCCGCCCTACTGGACGGTGCGGTCGGGCGACACGTTCGGGCACATCGCCGCGAAGACCGGCCTGTCGGTGCAGCAGCTACAGGCGTACAACCCGAATGCCAATCAGTTCGCGCTCACGCCGGGGCAGCGCCTGAACCTCTGGGCGCACCCGCCCCAGCCCAAAAAGGGCAACGCCAAGGCGCCAGGCGCGGTCTTCTGGGTCGTGAAACCCGGCCAGTCGTTCGGCTCGATCGCCGCGAGCACCGGCATCGACATCACCAAGCTGGAACAGCTCAACCCGGGACTCAAACCCGGGTCGCTGCAGCCGGGCGACGAAGTGCGGCTGCGGCACTGAGCCGACCCAACGGCTCGTTATCGGGCGAGCTCGGCCGGCTCGTCCAACCGCGTCAGCTTGCGCGGGTTGACCATGACGTAGATCCGGGTCACCCGACCGTCCTCGAC
>DATBYI010000792.1:0-8068 GCA_036513815.1 Solirubrobacteraceae bacterium | reverse complement strand
CGCGAGCTCAAACCGATCAGCCTGGAGGGCTCGCGCGAGCGGTTCGGCTCGCGGATCTCCGAAGAGGAGCTGCTCCTGCGCCTGACCATGCCCGAGGAGCAGGTCGACGCGATGGTCGCCAACCGCGGAAAGGCGATGCCGCCACCGGCCGCGCGGCCCGGTCGCAGCCCGGTCGTCTCCCTCCTGCACGAGCTGGCCAAGCGACCGAGCATCTCGCAGCTCGAGCTCACCCAGAACGGCGACACGGTGGTGTGGCGGCGTGCTTGACGGCCTCCGTCTCGACGACGTCCGCGGGTTCGTGTTCGACGTCGACGGGACGCTCGCCCACCGCGGCCCCGACGGCCGTGCGCGTCCCCAACCGGGCGCCGTCGCCGTGCTCGAGCGGATTCGCGCCTCGGGCCGTCCGCTTGCCGTGTTCACCAACGGCAGCCACGTGACCTCCGAGACGATGGCCCGGGCGCTCCGAGAGGACGGCATCCCGGTGCAGGACGACGAGATGCTGACCCCGGTCGACAGCGCGATCACCTACATCCGCCGGCGCTATCCGGATCGGCCAGCGCTCTTGTTCGCCCACGACGTGATCCGCGACCGGATGGTCGAGCGTGGGATTCCGCTGGCGGAAGACGAGGACGCCGAGGTCGTGTTCGTCGCCCACGTCGACGACGTCGAGCTGCGTGACATGGACCGTGCCGCGCGGGCGATCGCGCGTGGCGCGCCGCTCCTCACTGGCAGCTACGCGCGCGGCTATGCGGGCGCGAACGGGATCATCTACAGCCGTGGTGCGATGGTCACCGCCGGCATCGCCAAGGTCACGGGTGTCCGGCCCCGGATCGTCGGGAAGCCCTCCCGCGCCGCGGTCGAGGAGGTCTCGACGCGCCTGGGACTCCCGACCGAGGAGATCGCCGTGATCGGAGACGACGCGGGCATGGACATCGCGCTTGGCCGCATGGGCGGCTCGCGCACCGTGCTCGTGCGCAGCGGCATGAGCGGTCACGTCGACCTCGACAAGCTCCCCGACCGCCACCGCCCCGATGCCGTGATCGACGGGGTGGCGGAGTTGCTCGAAGCGTTGTGAGAACGCGGGGGCGATCAGTCGGATTTGTCGGCGGCGCCTGACGGCGGCGCCTTAGGAGATTTGTCGGCGGCGCCTGACGGCGGCGCCTTAGCCGCTCATACCCCCGTCGATCGACAGCCTGTGGGACGTGACCATCGCGCTCTCGTCGGCGGCCAGGTAGAGCATGCCCTGCGCGATCTCCTCGGGGGTCGTGTGACGACCGAGCGGGATCATCGCGTCGAAGGCCTTGGCGGCTTCGTCGCGTGGCAGGTGCGTGGCGCGCATCTCGATGTCGTCCTGGAATGGGGTCGAAGTCGGGCCGGGGTGGATGGTGTTCACCCGGATGCGGCGCGGAGCGAGCTCCTTGGCGGCCGTCCGCATCAGACCGACCTGGCCGTGCTTGGCCGCGACGTAGGCCGATACCCCAGGCGGCCCGATCAGGCCGGTCACGCTCGAGGTGATGATCACGCTCCCGCCGTCGGGAATGTGCGGGATCGTGTGCTTGAGGACGTGGAACGCGCCGAGCACATGCACCGCGAGCGTCCGCGCGAACACGTCAGATGGGTAATCGACTATCGGCGCGACCTCGCCGCTGATGCCGGCATTGCTCACGACGACGTCGAACCGGCCGAAGCGATCCACGCCGGCGGCGACCGCGCGCTCCACCGCGGACTCGTCGGTGACGTCGGCGACCGACGAGATCGCGTTGTCCTGTCCGAGCTCGTCGACGGCGGCGCTCAGCTTGCTCTCGTCGATTCCGACTAGGTGCACGCTCGCACCTTCGGACACGAACAGCCGCGCCGTCGTGAGTCCGATTCCGCTCTCGCCCCCCGTGATGAGGACGACCTTGTCATCCAATCGGGCCATGGCCACCTTTCTCCCTCTCGGGATCTCCGAAGGCGCCGCCGTCAGGCGCCGCCGACATATCTCAGACGGCGCCGTATTTTGCACGAGCCTTATTCTCCGAACCGCCCCATGGCCACCACCGAGCAGCCCACTCCCGCCACCGTTCTCGCGGAACACGGGCTGACCGCGGAAGCGCTTTACGACGAGCTGACCGCGGGCGCCACGAGGCCTGTACGCCTCGACGACCTTCTCTACCGGGCGGCCGAGCGCATTCCCGGCGTGGCGCCGACCCGGGCCGAGATGGAACCCGAACGCGCGCGCAAGCTCGCCGACAAGCAGGGGCTCGAGCTCAACCAGGGTCTGCTCGCGAGTGAGTTCCTGGCCAATCCGCGAACGGGGCGGCATCTGGTCGAGTCGATGCTGCGACCGACCGACCTGGCGCTCGAGCACACGGAGGAGCTGCGCATCAACGGCACCGTCGACCTCGGCGCCGCGCGCGTTACCCGCCAGGGGCGCGCGGGAGTGCTCGAGCTGTGCAACCCTCGCCATCTCAACGCCGAGGACGACACGACGCTCGCCGCCACCGAGGCGGCCGTCGACCTCGTCGTGCTCGACCCGGACATCGAGGTGGGCGTGTTCCGCGGCGGCGTCGTCGATCACCCGCGCTACGCGGGCGAGCGCCCGTTCGGCGCGGGCATCAACCTCACTCACCTCTACTACGGGCGGATCGACTTCTTGTTCTACCTAACGCGTGACCTCGGCTACGTGAACAAGATCTACCGGGGCCTGACGGGCGGCCTCGAGAAGCTCTGGGTGGCGGCCGTCGAGCGCTTCGCGATCGGTGGCGCCTGCCAGCTCCTGCACGTGATGGACCATGTGATCGCGGCCAACGGCTCACGGCTCTACCTGCCGGCGCGCAAGGAGGGGATCATTCCCGGGGCCTCCAACCTGCGCCTGTGGCGCTCGGTGGGGGATCGGGCGGCTCGCCAGGCGATTCTGTCCGGTCGCGAGTGGACGGCGGGCGAACCGGACGCCGACCTCATCTGCGACGAGATCGCCGACCCCAACTGGATGGACGCCGCGATCGAGAACCGCGTCGACGCGCTGACCAGCTCCGGCCTCATCAACGCGTCGGCCAACCGCAGCGCGATGCGGGCTGGGCAGGAGCCGCTCGACCTGTTCCGCGAGTACATGGCCAACTACGCGCGCGAGCAGGCCTACTGCCACCTCAGCCCGGCGCTCGTACGCAACCTCGAGGAGCACTGGAACGCTGACCGCCGCAAAATCTGACCCGAGCATCTGGGACAGCGTCGAGACCCTGCCCCGCGAGGAGCTCGAAGCGCTCCAGCTCGAGCGCCTGCGCGCCACCGTCGCGCGAGTCCTCGGCGCTCAGCCGATCGGTGCCGAGCGCCTGGCGCAGGCGGGTATCGCCGGCGCAGCCGACGTGACCGCGCTGGCCGATCTGAGCAAGATCCCGTTCTTCGTCAAGTCGGACCTGCGCGAGAACTATCCGTTCGGGCTGCTGGCCGTACCGCGCGAGGAGCTCGTGCGCGTGCACGCATCGAGCGGAACCCATGGGAAACCCACCGTCGTGGGCTATACGAACAAGGACCTCGACACGTGGACCGAGCTGATGGCGCGGTCGATGACCATGGCCGGCGTCCGGCCCGGCATGGTCATCCACAACGCCAACGGCTACGGCCTGTTCACCGGCGGCCTCGGCTTCCACCAGGGCGGGGAGCGAATCGGCGCCACCGTGGTGCCGGTGTCGGGCGGACGTACGGCGCGCCAGGCGATGCTGTTGCGCGATCTCGGGGCGCACGTCCTCGTCGCGACGCCGTCCTACTCGCTCGTGATCGCTCAGGCCCTCGCCGATGAGGGCATCGATCCGGCATCGACGCCGCTCGAGCTCGGGCTGTTCGGGGGCGAGCCGTGGACCGACGGACTCAGAGCCCAGATCGACCGAGCCCTCGGGATCAAGGCGATCAACTTCTACGGCCTCTCGGAGATGTGCGGTCCCGGCGTCGCCAGCGAGTGCCTCGTCGCCCGCGACGGTCTTCACGTGAACGAGGACCACTTCCTGCCCGAGGTGATCGACCCGGCCACCGGAACGCCCCTGCCGCCGGGGACGCCCGGGGAACTCGTGTTCACGACGCTCACCAAGGAGGCGCTCCCGCTCATCCGCTACCGGACGGGCGATCTCGGCGCGATCGCCACCGAGCCGTGCCCGTGCGGACGCACGACGGTGCGGCTGACCCAGCTCGGCGGCCGGCGCGACGACATGCTGATCATTCGCGGCGTCAACCTGTACCCCTCGCACGTCGAGCAGATCCTCACCGGCGTCGACGGCGTCGCCCCCCACTGGCAGTTGATCGTCGAGCGGACGGGCCCGATGGACGAGCTCAAGCTCGAGTGTGAGCCGGCCTCGCTCGATGGCGACCCCGTTGGCCTCCAGCAAGCTCTGGAAAGAGATCTGAAGGAAGGCCTCGGCGTGCGCGTCGCCGTGTCGGTGCTCGAGCCCGGCGCGGTGCCCCGCGGCGAGGGCAAGGCCGTCCGGGTCGTCGACCGGCGCTAGTCAGTGACCCGTGTCGAAGCGGTCCGTGACGAGGACGCGGCCGGCGGCATCGAGCGTCTGGAGGCGGAACCCGGGGCGGTTCTGCCGGATCACGATCGCGAAGTAGCGCCCATCGCCGATCGGAGCCGTGGTGCCGCTGACCTCGTCGCGGACCTCGACTGGATGGCCGGTGGTCGGGGCGTAACCCCACGCGATCCACCACCCCCGGCCGTTCCCGGGGCCGATGCTGCTTGGCCAGTAGTCGAATCCATGGGCGTCCCACAAACCCAACATTCCGCATCCCGGCATCGGTCCGGCGAGCTGGTACTTTCCGGCCGGGAGGCCGGCCCAAGTTCCGTCCGGCTGGCGGATCGCTGTGCACAGCCAACCCTTCGGTCTGCTCCTCGCGATCCATAGCTGGAACCTGCCGGCCCCCGGAACCGTGAACGTCGTCGCCAGACGGACCGTCTGCGGGATGACGTTCGGGACGATCACCCCCTGGCCTGGCCGCCACGGGAACGGCCCTGCCGGGTTCGCCTCGAACAGCGCCTTCGGACTCTCGTGGGAGAACGCGCCCAAGCCGACGGCGCCACCGGCACCGCTGAACACGATGGCGGCGACGATCACGGCAATCCACCGGGCCCGGTGACGGCGAGGCGCGGATCGCACGAGCCGGGGGTCGCCGGGCTGAGCCACGATGCGGGTGAACAGCTCGTCGTCGGTGGCCGTCGCGGCCGGCGCCGGATCGGCCGCTCGGATGCGATCGATGACCCGGTCGGTGCTCATAGCTGCTCCAAGCTTGGTTGGCAGTTTTCAAGTGCGTGCCGCCGCGGGCCGTTCTCGAGCTCGTAGACGAGTCTCCGCCGCGCGCGATGCAGGCGGACGCGGAACGCCGCCGCGGAGATACCGAGGCTGGCGGCCGCGGCGGTTGGCGTGAGGTCCTCCCATGCCACCAGGAGGAGCGCCTCGCGGTCCTGCGCGGACAGAGATTTGAGCGCGTCCTCGAGCTCAGCGTCCAGTTCGACGGTCGGGGCCGGAAGCGCCACCGGCTCGCATCCGCCGAGATGTGCGACCGGCGTACCGTGCCGGCGCCGGTGGTCTGCGAGCAGGAGGTTCCGCGCCGTCGCGATCAGCCACGGCCGAGGATCCTCAGACGGGACGTCGGCCAGACGGCGCCACGCGATCGCCATCGTCTCGGCTGCGATCTCGTCGGGGTCCTGGGCGCCCCGGCGACGGGCGTAGGCCACGAGCAGCCCCAGATGCCCGAAGACGCTCGCGAATCGCGCCTCGGCAGCCGATCGATCATCCATGCCCGTAAATGTCGGGCGGGGGCGAAAGCGTTACAGCACCGCGTGTTCAATCATCGCGCAGGGCGGCCTGCCGCACATCGCTCGGCGTGGTCCCGTACGCGCGCTTGAACACGCGCGAGAAGTGCGCGGCGTCGCAGAAGCCCCACCGGAAGGCGATGTCGGTGACCGAGCCTCCGTTGGGACGCTGGAGGTCCTCGAGGCAGCGGGCGAGCCGCTCCGAGCGCACGAGCCCCGCCACCGACTCGTCGACGTCCTCGAACAGGGCGTGGAGCGCGCGGACGGAGATCGAGTAGGCACGGGCGATCGACGCCGGCCCGAGGTCGGGATCCTGTAGGTGCGTTCGTACGTAGCGCGTGATGTCCGCGCGCATCGTCTCACGCGCGGCCGTGCGGCTCGTCGGCACGCACGGTTCGACCGTTGCCCGCAGCAGCTCGAGCGCGGCGTTGGCCGCGGCCACGCCGGCGGCGCCCTCGAGGTTGGGCTGCTCGATCGCGAGCGCGTTCATGTAGCGGACGAGCAGCCGCGCCGGGCCGTTGTCGTTGAGCGGCGGCAGCGCGGTCAGATCGGCCAGCCGCGGGCACACCGCGAGCACGCGATCACGCGGGAAGAGCAGGGTTCGCTTGTGGAAGGCCTCCACGATCTCAACGTCGGTCGGCTGGTGGCCGTCCCACACGACGACGTCGCCCGGCTGCAGGGCCAGGCTCCGCGAGCCCTCGCGCACGGTCTCGGTCCCCTTGCAGACGAGCTGGAATCCGAGGACGTCCTCGTGCCGCGTCTCCGGCGTCATCACCGCGCGTCCGCGGTGCCCGAGGAACGGGGAAGCGGCGCAGTCGACGAGCATCAGGTCGCCGATCGGGCGCCGGGTCACGGCGCCCTGGAACTCATCGGGTGTCCGATGCGTCGGGTGGACCTCGAACGCCAGGTGGGTCGCGGCAAGAATGTCGGACCAGGCGTCGAGCCGGCGGCCGGTGTCGCCTCCGGCCACGCGCCACCGTTCAGGCTCGTTGACCGTAGGACCTGACGCCACAGCAGTTTCAAGCGCGTGGGCCAGAACGGATTCCTCTCTCTCGCGATCTCGCTCTCGGCGCAGAATCGTAGCGCCGCTATCCCGTCTGGTTCGCCAATTCCTGCCCGGCCGAGCGCTCGCCCGCGATCGCGACGAACGCGTCGAGGGCGGCCGGATCGGCGAGCGAGTCGCGACTCGCCACGCGCTCGGCCGCCTCGCCGCGGAGGATCTGCTTCACGGGGGCCTCGAGCTTCTTTCCGGTCAGCGTGCGCGGGATGGCTGGGACCGACTGGATCGTGTCGGGCACGTGGCGCGGGGAGAGCTCCGAGCGCAGCGCTTTGGCGATCTGCACGCGCAGCGAGTCATCGAGCGTCGCGCCGGGCGCCGGCACGACGAACAGGAGGAGCTCGCCGGCACCGCCGCCGGGGTCCTCGAGGTGAACGACGAGCGCGTCGACGACCTCCGGGATGTCCTCGACGACGGCATAGAACTCGCCCGTGCCGAGGCGAACGCCGCCGCGGTTGAGCGTGGCATCGGAGCGTCCGGTGAGGATGCAGCTGCCCCGCTCGGTGAACATGATCCAGTCTCCCTGGCGCCACACGCCCGGGTACATGTCGAAGTACGAGGAGCGGTAGCGATCGCCGCCCGGATCGTTCCAGAAGGCCACGGGCATCGACGGCATCGGCGAGGTGACCACGAGCTCGCCGAGCTCGCCGACGGGCGTCTCGCTCCCGTCGGCTTCGAACGCGTGGGCGTCGATCCCCAGACAGGCACCGGTGATCTCGCCCTCGTAAACGGGTTGGGCGTAGCTCCCTGACACGAGCCCCGTGCACACGTCGGTGCCGCCCGAGCCGTTGTTGAGCAGCATCTTCGGCCCAAGCTGCTCGTACGCGTATAGGTACCCCTCGGGCGGCAGCGGCGAGCCCGCCGTGCACAGCATCCGGATGCTCGAGAGGTCGCACTCACGGCCGGGCTGAAGTCCGGCCTTCCGGCACGCCATCAGGTACGCCGGGCTGACCCCCATGACCGAAGGCTTCAGCTCTTCGGCCAGGCGCCACTGCTCGAGCAGGTCGGGCCAGGCAGGATCGCCGTCGAGCATCACGATCGAGGCGCGCAGGAGCAGCGCCGAGACGAGCGCGTTCCACATCATCCAGGCCGTGGTTGAGAACCACAGCAGCCGGCCCCCGGGCTTGAGGTCCCAGCTGATGCCCTGGTTCTTGTGGTGCTCGATCAGCTGGCCACCGTGGCCGTGCACGATTGCCTTGGGCAGCCCGGTCGTGCCCGACGAGAACAGGACA
>DATBYI010000791.1:0-2787 GCA_036513815.1 Solirubrobacteraceae bacterium | reverse complement strand
GACGCCCACGACGGGCAAGGCCGCGCCGAAGCCGGGAGGGTCGCACGGCTCCAAGGGGTCTAAGACGACCACGACCACCACCACGACGACAAACTCGACCTCCACGACGAGCAGCACGAGCACCGCGCCGTCGACCACCTCCACGACCTCGACCGCGCCGGGCACGACGACGAGCACCGCGCCGTCCACCACCTCCGCGACCTCGACCACACCGGGCACGACGACGAGCGCGTCGCCGGCCGCGACGACCGCACCGTCGACGACGCCGACGACCCCGTAGTGCGGTGCGAGCCTGCCGAGCGGTACTCGCCGCGCTCGCGCTCACGCCGATCATGAGCGCTTGCGGAGGGACCGCAGCCACGACTACCGCGCCCGTGCCGTCGACGCCTCCTTCAAGCTCGACTCGCGCCGCCGCCGAGCGGTTCCTGGCCCGCTACGTCACAAGCGACGGTCGCGTCATCCGCCACGACCAGGGCGGCGACATCGTCAGCGAGGGTCAGGCCTACGCGATGTTGATCGCCGAGGTGGCGGGGCGCTCGGCGCTCGTGCGCGTGATCTGGTCGTGGACGATGGCCCACCTCGGCAACTCCGATGGCCTGTTCGCCTCGCACGCCACCGGGAGCGGACAGATCGAGGACGCTCACTCCGCTACCGACGCGGACACCCTGATCGCCTACGCCCTGCTGCGCTACGCCGGTCCCGATCAGACGGCGCTCCGCCGCGAAGGGCGGCGAGTGGCGGATGCCGTGCTCGGCCAGGAGTCGGTGACGCTTCCCGGTGGTGCGCCCCTCCTCGTCGCGGGCCCGTGGGCGAAGACGACCAAGACCGTCGATCCCTCGTATCTGATGCCGAGCGTGTTCGCGGCCATCGGTGCGCTGAGCGGCGAGGACCAGTGGCGGCAGGCGGCCGACGCTGCGGTCCGGTTGATCGGCGGGCTCACCGACGAGGGACGCCTACTCCCCTCGGACTGGGCGCAGCTGTCGGGCGCGCGCCTCGTCCCCATCCCGAACCCGGGCGGAGGCCAGGGCGTGCAGTACGGGTTTGACGCTGCGCGCCTTACGATCTGGTTCGCGACGGCGTGCAGCGAAGACGCCCACAGGCTCGCCGCTGCCTGGTGGCGAGAGGTACTCGGCTCCAACGGCCGGGCGGGGCCCCAGGCGCTGAGCCTGGACGGCGCCGCGATCGACGCCGCGCCGTCGCCCCTGCCGTTGCTCAGCGGGGCGGCCGCCGCCATCGCGGCGGGAGACAGCATCGCGGCACGCAACCTGCGTGCCCGCGCCGGCGCGCTCGCGCTCGCGGATCCGACCTACTACGGCGATGCGTGGATGGCGCTCGGGCCGGCGCTGCTCGAGGGCTCGCTCAACCCGTGCGCACAAACGCGGAGCTAGGACTGGGCCGGCGCGAGCTCGGGGCTAGGACCGGGCCGGAGCGAGCGGGGGTTAAGACTGGGCCGGCGCGAGCGCGCGTTCCAGCAGCGACTGCAGCGTCGCTCGCTCCTCGTCGCTCAGCGCGCCGAGCAACTCGTTGCCGATGCTCTCTTGCGCACGCTCGGCCCGCTCTAGAGCCAGCCGACCCGCCTTGGTGATGTCGACCACGTGTCGCCGGCGATCGGTCGGATCGCGCCGCCGCTCGACGTAGCCCATCTCCTCCATCTCGTTGAGGAGCAGGACGCAATTGTTCGGGTCGAGCCATAGCGACTCGCACAGCTGCTGCTGGAGAGCAGGCTGGCCGCTCCGCAAATAGCTGAGCAGCATCAGCTGACGCAGCTTTATGCCGAGCCGCTCCTCCGTGCTGCGCTTGTGAATCACCTTCGCCAACCGCAGGAGCGACACCACGGTCCCCCCGGACGAGCAGTCCGCGCCGGGCGAGGTCTGTCTCGGGCTCGAAGTGCCTACGGACATTGGAATTTGCAGGGTATCAGGATTACCATCTTGACGCTAATGATAGTCCATGGTACAGTGATCATCAAGCACCTAGAGACGAGCTATTCGGAAGGGATGATCACTATTAGAGGCTTAATCAGTGGAGAGCGCCGGCGGTGGGTCGCGCTCGCGGTCGTCTGCATGGGCCAATTGATGATGGTGCTCGACTCGACCATCGTCAACGTCGCGCTCCCCTCCCTGCAACGGGACCTGCACTTCTCCCAGGCCAACCTCGCCTGGGTGCTTGACGCCTACATGATCGCCTTCGGCAGCTTCCTGCTCGTGGCCGGACGGCTCGGCGACATGCTGGGGCGAAAGCGCCTCTTCCTCATCGGGCTGGTCGTGTTCACGCTGGCCTCGATCGTGTGCGGACTCTCGACCTCCCAGGGCGAGTTGATCATCGCCCGTTTCGTCCAGGGTCTCGGTGGCGCGGTGGCCTCGGCCGCCGTGCTGGCGCTGCTCATCACCGAGTTCCCCAAGCCGTCGGAGCGCGCAATCGCACTGAGCGTGTACACGTTCATCATCGCCAGCGGCGGCTCGATCGGCCTGCTCGCGGGCGGCGTGCTCACCCAGGCGGTGAGCTGGCATTGGATCTTCTTCATCAACGTCCCGATCGGGATCGTGACCTTCGCGCTCGGCCGGATCCTCATCAACGAGACTGAGCGGCTCGGACTCGGGCAGGGCGTCGACGTGGTGGGCGCGCTACTGGTCACGGTGGCGCTCATGCTCTCCGTCTACGCGATCGTCAAGGTCACGGAATACGGCTGGCTCTCGGCCCACACGCTCGGGTTCGGCGCCGCCGGGCTGGCGCTCCTCGGCGTGTTCGTCGCCGTTGAGTCGCGCGTGGCCAACCCGATGTTCCCGC
>DATBYI010000790.1:0-15423 GCA_036513815.1 Solirubrobacteraceae bacterium | reverse complement strand
ACGTTCGAGTCGAGGTCCTGGAGGTAGACGACGCCGTTCACGACGATCGGGTTCGCGGTCAGCGACCCGTACGGGCGCACACCGACTGCGGCCTTTCCCGTCAGCTTGAACGTCCAGGCCTGCGCGAGCTTGGACACGTTTGCCGAGGAGATCGTCGAACCCGCCGCGTCCCGCGTGTTCGCAAGGTCGGCATTCGAGTACGCCCATGCCTGACTCGAGGGCGCCGTGGTTGAAGCCGCCGCGTTTGTCGTGACGGTCTTGCAACCTGCGCTCGCCGCGGCGCTCCGACTTCCGCCGCAGGCCGCCACCAGCAGACAACACGCTGCCAGAACCGGGAGCTTCGCCATCCATTTGTGGTCCATGATCCCCCCAGAGGACATCGCGGCGGTCAATAGCGTTATGATATCACTTTGCTACCAGCCGCGCAAGGACCCCGGGGCGCCCGCGGCCCTGTCCTGGCTACAAGGGCTGGTAATAAACCAGCTCGCCCTGCACCGCCGGCGAGGTGGCGGTAAACAGGAAGAGCGTGACGGCGAGGACCTGGCCGTCTCCGTCGGGCGCGGGGAGTACAGCGACGACCGGGTTGGCGATCGAGGCGGCGATCGCCTGCGTGTCCGAGCTCAGCGTCAGCGGGTACAGCTGCCCGGTCGAGGTGTCCTGGAGGACGACGTGCCAGGTGCCGAGGTTGCCCCATATGGCCTCGCCCTCATAGATTCGCCACCGATCGCTGCCGAAGTCGAACTGGCGCCAGTCCCCGTGACTCCCGGACAGCCCCTGCTGATCGAGGGCGGCGTCGATCGGTTTCTCGGTGTGCGCCGTCCAACGCTTGAAGTCGACGAGCGTCCCAATCGCTTCGCGATCGGGTCCACGACCCCCGTTCGCCTCGGACTCGTAGTGGAAGCCGATGTGGATGACCGACCGCGCCAAAGCGTGGTGCCAGGTGATCGAGAGGATCGTCGGCGTTCCGTCGTTGAACCTGGAGAAGGTTTGCGGCAGGTAGCGCTGGGCCGCGAATCGGCCGGCTTGGAGCTTGGCCAGCGATGCGTAGTACCGGACACAAATGACGTTGCCCTCGCGCGGGATCTTCTTCTCGTAGGCGAGCATGAAGCCCGCGGTGCCGAGGACCGCGCGAAGCGTCGGCATGCTCGCCCCAAGCGGATCCAGCACCACGATCCGCGTCCAGTGGATCAGGTCTGTCGAATACGCGAGGCTGATCCGGAACGCCGACGCGGCCGGGCCGAACTGCGTGTGATACACGCCGAGATAGCCCCCGGCCGGGTCGGCGATCGGGTCGAGCACGTCCATCGAGGCGCCAAGGTTGTCGGCGGTGCCGAAGGACACCGCGTCACTGCCGGGGCACGGAACGCTTTCAATCAGCTCCTGGAGCTGCGCCAGCGCGGTCTGGGCCTGCGGAGCGCCGCCGGCCGGCGCCTGCGTCTGGCACTGGCCCAAACCGCTCGGGACGCCGGCGGCCTCGGTCGATGGCGGCGACAGCGCCAACACCCCAAACACCGACGAGACTACGACCCACCGGCGAAGCCTTCCATGCCACGCTCGCAACGGCGCCGATGATAAACCACGACCGCCGGGCGCCACCCTGGCGCTCGACTTATAGTGGCCGGGCGGCGGTCCCCGGACCGCGCCCCCGGACGGAGAGGACTTGACCGTTGATCGCAAAGAAGTTCGGCATCTTCGACCACATCGAGGCCATCCCGGGCACCCCGACGAGCCAGGTGCTCAAGGATCGCCTGACCCTCATCAAGATGGCCGACCAGGCCGGATTTGCCGGGTACCACCTGGCCGAGCACCACGGCGGCGAGTTGTGCATGGCTCCGAGCCAGGAGATCTTCATCGGCGCCGCGTCGCAAGTGACCGAGAGCATTCGGTTCGGCCCGATGGTCAAGCTGCTTCCGATGCACCACCCGGTGCGGATCATCGAGGACATGTGCGTCGCCGATCAGCTGACCGAGGGTCGGCTCGAGTTCGGCGTGGGGCGCGGTCCGGTCCCGATCGAGCACTACTGGTACAGCCACCAGTGGTTGGAGTCCAGGGACCGCTTCACCGACGTGCTCGGGATCATCGACCGGGCGCTCAAAACCGGTGAGGTCTCGAGCGAGGGCAGCCAGTTCTTCGACTTCCCTCCGATGCCGATGTCGATCAGGCCCTACCAGGAGAGGATCCCGTTCTGGTATCCGGGCAGTCCCCACGTGGCCGGGCGGCACGGGATGAGCCTGATGTGGCCGGGCAAGATCGACGAGGCCGCATACGAGCTCTACGTCCAGACGTGGCATGAGCACAAGGGTGAGTCGATGCGCTTCGACGGACCCGACTCCGAGCCCAGGGTCGGATACAGCATGCTGCTCGCGATCGCGCCCACTGAGGAAGAGGCCCAGGACGTGGCCCGGCGCGGGATGGAAGGCCTCGTCCGGCGCACTCAGAACGCCCATCGGTTCGACCGCCTCAAGGTGTCAGAGGATGAGGCCTACGCGGCCCAGGGCCCGCTGCGCGCGATCCACGCCAACATGGACATTGCGATCCAGTTCGGGGCGGGCACGCCGAATCAGATCGCCGAACGGGTGGCTGCCCTACTCGACGACGGCATGGCCGACTACATCTGTTTCATGATGCCGACAGGGGACATGACCTTCGACGAGGCCAGGCGGACCCTCGAGCTCTTCATCACCGAGGTCATGCCCCAGCTCGAGTCGGCGACCGCCACTCGGTGATTTCCTAGCCGTCCGCCACCTCGGGCGGCAGGCCGAGGACCGCCAACTGCCGGCGGACGAAAAACTCCATCACGTCTTGCAAGCTGTCCTGACCACCGGGGCGGTACCAGTGCCAGATGCTGTCGTAGAGCCCGAGGAGCGCGCGCGTGACCAAGCGCGGATCGGCCTCAGGGAGGATGTCCCGCTTCATCCCGGTGGAAAGGAAGGTCGCCCAGACGGACTCGAGATCGTCAACTCGCGCGTGAGCGAGCGCGCGCGCCTCCTCTTCGCGGGGAGGCCTACGGCGAACCCCGATCAAGCCCTGGTGAGCGACGAGGACCCGGTTGCGCAGCACGTCTTGGTCACTGAGGTTGTACGACCCGCGCAGCACGGCCACGAGGCCATCGAGGTAATCCTCGTGCGCGCCCGTGTAGCTGTCGAACTCGCTCCGGGAGACTCTAAGTGCGTCCGCCATGATCACGAACAGGCAATGCAACTTGGACTCGAAGTAGTGATAGAGCGCGGTCGACCCGATGCCTACTGCCGCGGCGACATCGGCGAGCTTGGTCGCCTCGTAGCCGTTCTCACCGAAGTATGCGGTTGCCGTCCGGAGGATCTCGTCGCGCTTGCTGCGTGACGATGCACGGGTCGCGTCGGCATCTCGCGTGTCTGTGGGCCCCGTGGGCGTGGTCGGCACGATCTCTCCTTACTGCCCAAATGCGAAATCCTGAGCCAAACCGGCGCTTGATCAGCGCCGGGTCTGGCCTGCCAGCGCGTCCTTCGCCGCCTCGCGCAGCGCCGCCCACTCGGTGAGCTTGACCCGCGGTCGTCCAGGGGTCGACGCCTCGCCGGCCGCGGTCTCGATCGCGTTGATCGCCTGCCAACCCTCCCACGTGACGGCGTTCGTGCAGGTCGCGATCATCGCCTCGATGTCGTCCGAGGCGGGATCGTTGAGGCGACCCGCGGCGGCATCCTCGAGGATCCGGTCGACGGTGTCCTGGGAATCCTTCTTGTTCGTGCCGATCACCCCGGACGGGCCGCGCTTGATCCAGCCCGACACGTATTCGCCGACCTGGGGGGTGCCATCGGCGTCGGTGACGCGTCCGCCTTCGTTTCGGATCAGCCCGCGACGCTCGTCGAACGGGATCCCGGCCACAGGTCGCCCCGTGTAGCCGATCGAGCGGAACACGAGCTGCGCCGGTATCTCCTCGAAGGCTCCGGTGCCGCTGGCGGCGAGCGAGCCGTCCTCGCGCGCGACGATCCTGTTGCTCTCGATCCTCACCGCGCGGACGTGGCCGTCGGCGTCGCCGAGCAGCTCCACCGGAGAGGCAAGGAAGCGGAAACGGACGGTGATCGGCTTCCTGGTCTTCGGACGGGCCGCATAGTCCTGGATGATCTCGACGTTGCGCCGGCGCGTCTTGTCGGCCTCGCCGAGGGCCACCGCCGAGAGCTCGTCGAGCTCAGCGCCGACGACCTCGACGTCGCCGCGTTCGAGCTCGCCCATCTCGAGCAGCTCGGGGTTCGTGAATGCCGCCTGGAGCGGTCCGCGACGCGCGAGGACGGTGATCTCCTCGATCCCGCTGGCACTCAGCACATCGATCGCGTGATCGGCCGTGTCGGTGATCTGAAGCTCGGACGGCGCCAGCGCGAGCATCCGCGCGACATCGATCGCGACGTTTCCCGCCCCGACGACGACTGCCTGCCTGGCCCGGAGATCAACCTCGAGCCCCGAGTGATCGGGGTGGCCGTTGTACCAGGCGACAAACTCGGTGGCGGGGTGCGAGCCACGCAGATCCTCCCCCGGGATCCCGAGCCGCCTGTCGATCGCGGTGCCGATCGTGTAGAGGACGACGTGGTAGTGCTCGAGCAGCTGCTCGCGACCGATATCGGTCCCGAGCTCGACGTGGCCGAAGAAGCGAAAGCGTTCGTGTTCGCTCGTCCGGTCGTAGGCTCGAGTCACCGACTTGATCTTCGGATGGTCAGGAGCCACACCCGAGCGGACGAGCCCGTACGGCGTCGGCAGCCGGTCATACAGATCGACGGCGAACTGCGGTTCGTCGACCGCCAGCAGCTGACCGGCGGCGTAGAAGCCGGCGGGGCCGGCACCCACAATGGCCACACGGAGCGGAGGGCTATCAGTCATGGCGGTTGGCGGCGCGGAACATAGATCCGAATACTGAACTGTCTTCAGTTTGACAGCTCTGCCTTCAGAATAACCCGGCGCCCTCGGCCGCCGAATGGCTCGGGTCCGGAAGGAGTGGCAACCTTGGCGAACGATGTCGGAGACGCTTGCATTCGACCCGATCGAGGAGGCTGCTCGCCAGTGGCGCCGGCACTGGGGGTCCTCGCACGTCGCCGAGATGACCGCGGTGACGTCGATCATGCGCGCGCAGCAGATCCTGCTCGGGCGGCTCAACGAGGTGCTCGAGCCATTCGGGCTGACCTTCGCGCGCTACGAGGCGTTGATGCTCCTGTACTACAGCCGCTCGGGCGCGCTGCCGATGGGCAAGATCGGGGGTCGGCTACAGGTGCACCCCACGAGCGTCACCAATCTGATCGACGGACTCGAGCGCGCCGGCTACGTGACGAGGACACCCCATCCGACCGACCGCCGGACCACGCTCGGGAGCATCACGGAGGACGGGCGCCGCACGGCGGTCGCCGCGACCGAGGCGCTGCACGCGATTCGCTTCGGGACCGCGCCATTGCGCAAGGACGGCCTGCGGGAGCTGACCGACGCGCTCCGCGACTTCCGGCTCGCCGCTGACTGAGCGTAAAAGCTTTGACTTCCTATTATCGGGTTAGCTAGCATGACGTAGGTCATGAGCGCCTTGACCGACGTCCCCGCGAGCTATGAGCAGTGGCGCGCGGCCTATGGCTTGACCCCCGAGCGCGACGCCTCGTTCACGACGCTGTCGGGCGAGCCGATCAAGCCGCTCTACACCGAGCGCGACCTCCCGGCCGATCCGGGCGCGGCCATCGGGCTGCCCGGCGAGTATCCGTTCACCCGCGGGGTGTACCCGTCGATGTATCGCGGGCGGCTGTGGACGATGCGGCAATTCGCCGGCTTCGGCACTCCCGAGGAAACCAACGAGCGGTTCCGGTACCTGCTCGAGCACGGCCAGACGGGTCTGTCGACGGCGTTCGACATGCCGTCGCTGATGGGCTATGACTCGGACCATCCGCGTTCGCTCGGCGAGGTCGGGCGCGAGGGCGTCGCCGTCGACACGGTGGGAGACATGGAGACGCTGTTCTCCGGCATCCCGCTCGACGAGGTCACGGTGTCGATGACAATCAACGCGCCGGCGGCGATCATGCTCGCCTTCTACGTCGTCGCTGCCGAGCGTCAGGGCGTCCCGAGCGATCGGCTCGCCGGGACGATTCAGACCGACATCCTCAAGGAGTACATAGCGCAGAAGGAGTGGTGCTTTCCCGTCGATCCCGCAATGCGGCTCGTCGGGGACATGATCGAGTGGTGCTCGCGGAGCATGCCCCGGTGGCACCCGATCAGCATCAGCGGCTACCACATCCGTGAGGCGGGCTCGACCGCCGCGCAGGAACTCGCGTTCACGCTGAAGGACGGCCTCACATACGTCGAGCAGGCGGTGGCGCGAGGCCTTGACGTCGACGACTTCGCACCGCGGCTCAGCTTCTTCTTCAACGCGCACATCGATTTCTTCGAGGAGATCGCCAAGTACCGCGCGGCGCGGCGGATCTGGGCGCGCGAACTCCGCGGGACCTTCGGGGCGAAGGACCCGCGCTCGTGGCTCATGCGCTTCCACACCCAGACGGCCGGCGTGTCGCTGACGGCGCAGCAGCCGCTCAACAACATCGTCCGCACGGCGATCGAGGCACTCGCCGGCGTGCTCGGCGGCACGCAGTCGCTGCACACCAATTCATTTGACGAGGCGCTCGCGCTCCCGACCGAGCAGGCGGTGCGAATCGCACTCCGCACCCAGCAGATCATCGCCCACGAGACGGGCGTGACAAACACGATCGACCCGCTGGGTGGGAGCTACTTCGTCGAGGCGCTGACCGACCAGATGGAGGCGCAGGCCTACGAGTACTTCGCGAAGATCGACGAGCTCGGCGGGATGGTCCAGGCAGTCAAGGACGCCTACCCGCAGCGCGAGATCGCCGACGCCGCGTTCGAGCTTCAACGCGAGATCGACTCCGCCCGCCGCGTCATCGTCGGCGTGAACTCGTTCACCGAGGGCGACGATGCCGAGACGCCGATCCTGCACATCGATCCCGCCCTCGAGCGCAAGCAGGTCGAGCGGCTCGGAGCAGTCAAGGCGGCGCGCGACTCGGCCGCGGTCGAGGGAGCGCTGGCGAGCGTGAAAGAGGCGGCGCAGATCGGCCGCAACCTGATGCCGCCGCTGATCGACGCCGCGCAGGCGTCATGCTCGGAGGGCGAGATCGTCCAGGCCCTCCAGCAGGTGTGGGGCGACTACCGCGAGCTTCCGGCCTTCTGATGGACACGGGCCCCGCATCACCGCTAGGCGCATCCTCGCGCTGAGCCTCGGGTGAGGCCCAGCGCGAACGGTCTTCCCTCCCCGGTTTACGGCGGGGTGAGGGTTCCGCCCTCCCACGCCTGGTTAGCCGAGGTGTTGCAGCCGAACTCATAGATCTCACTGCCGGGACTGGTGTACCCATAGCTCGACAGGCAGTATCCGCTGACGTTGTCAGAGGAGGTAACCGTCTCGATCGAGTAGTCGCCGCCGACCGCGTGACTCCCGAAGATGACGTATGACTGCTTGTAGTTCGAGGGGCCGCCGCTGTTATTGCACGGCCACATCGTCTGCGGATTGCCGTTCCCGAAGATGCCCTGGTAATTGTTCAGGCACCAGCCGTCGCCCTGGTTTTGCAGGATCTCACCGCCGGCCGAGGCCGGCGCGGCGACCCAGGTCTGGTTGGCCGACCCGTTGCAGCTCTCATCCTCGGCCGGCGCCCCGTCTGTGTGCGTGCCCAGACTGCTCAGGCACAGTCCAGCGCCGGCGTTATAGATGCGGGACTCGAAGTAGGCCGACGCATGCTGTGCGAGCACCGTCATCCCTAACCCAGCCACCAATGCGAGACTCAACGCGAACCTGGCGAGCCTCGGAGTGAACACGGAAGCGTGCTTCACCCGTGCGTCTCCTTTCCGACCGCCGAACGCGTCGTCGCGTCCCACAGTCAAACGTGAAACAAGGTGAACGTCACGCTACCGACCGCCGGGGTGTGGCTTCAATCGTCCGAACGGTCACTTTTTCGTGGCCCGGGCGCCGGCTCAGGTGAAGTCCGAGCATCGGGAAGATGAGGGTCGAGAGCAGCGCGGCGCCGACGAGATCGGCGGCGACCGATGCGCTCATGCGGCCGCTTGCCGTGGCGAGCGCGGTGATCGCGAGTACGAGTGGGAGTTGCGTGGAGCTGAGAAGCGCCAAGGCACGCCGTGAGCAAGCGTCGAGGTCCCGGCGATAGAGGACCAAGGCCGGCGTGCCGCGGACGAGCAACATCAGCAGGCAGAACAGTCCGGTGCGCAGGAGGCCGCCGGCGCTGCCAAATGAGCTGATGTCGAGCGTCATGCCGCTGACGGTGAAGAAGAACGGCACGAACAGGCCGAACACGATCGCGGTCAGCTTCGAGTCGAAGCCCGGCAGCTCGCGTCCCCGCAACAGTTCCCGGACGATCACGCCGGCGACGAAGCCGCCCAGGAGCAGGTCGAGCCCGAGACGGTAGGCGAGCAGGGCGAGACCGAACAGGAGCACGAGCACCCAGCGCACCGCCAGCTGGGCGCTCATCTCGATCGTTCGCTCGAACCAGCGCAGAGCCGGCCGGCGCGCCCGGATCGCAGCCGCCGCCACGACGATCGTTACGGCGGCGAACACGATCAGGATCAAGGCATTGTGCGCGGAGCTCTGGCTCGAGAGCGCGAAGGTCAGGAGCAGGATCGGACCTATCTCGCCGACGGCCCCGGCCGCGAGCAGATAGGTGCCCATCGGCGTGTCGAGCTCGCCGCTGTCGGATAGGACGGGGATGAGGGTGCCGATCGCGGTCGTCGCGACCGCCGGCGCGCTGTAGAGGATCGATATCGAGAGGCCGGCGTAGTGGAGCGCGGTGACCGCCGTAAACGCGAGCGCCAGCGACATGCCCCAGCCGAGGAGCCCAAGGCGAAGGGGCCGACCCGCGATGCGCCTCAGGTCGAGCTCGTAGCCGGCGTAGAAGAAGAGCAAGCCGAGCCCGAGGTTCTTGAAGAAGAGGACGGTCGAGCTCACCTGGAAGCCGAGCACGTGCGGGCCCAGCACGATCCCCGCGAGCAATTCGGCCACCACCACCGGCACGGCGATGCCGGCTCGGCTCGCGAGGGTCGCAACGGTGGCGGCGAGCGCCACCGCGACCATGATCGCGAAGAACGTCTCGGGCGAGATGGTGGTGATCGCTGCGTGCATCTCCGTGGCGGAGAGGATCCTGCGGACACCGCCGCTGGGCGTCAGTAGCCACGTACTGAACCGGTCGCGCGGGATTACTTAGGTAGCGGCGCGACGAAATTGCAGTACCCCACCACTGAGGATGCGGGCTCCCCGCTGCGCCAACCTCCCACTCACAAAGCCACCGCGCCAACGCGAAGGAGCAAGCAGCCATGATCGCAAGCATCGTCGAGCCGAGCCGCGGCTCGATCTCAGAAGATTCTCGCCCGCCCGTCACCATGCCGGGTGCCCGGGTGCTGGTGGTCGAAACCGATCCGTGGCTCCGCTCTCGCGTGTGCGATCTGGCCGAAACGGATCCCGGGCTAAGCCTCGCCGGTGTGGCCGAGAGCGCCGAGGAGGCAATGTGGATCGCCGAGCACGAGTCGGTGGACGTGGCCGTCGTCGGCCACCGTCGGCGGTCGCGCAGCGCCTTCTGGCTGTGCCACGAGCTCAAGCGGACCGCGGCGGCGCCGGCGGTGGTCATCTGCTCGGCCTATCCCGATGGTGTCCTCGCCGCCTGCTGCGTGGTGGCCGAGGCCGACGCGCTCGTGAGCATTTACGACTGCGACGCGGAACTGGCCGCGGTGCTGCACCGGGTGCGGCTTGGGGCGCGGATCCTGCCGTCCGTGCCACCCCGCGTCGGGGCGATGCTGCACGAGCGCCTCGACCCCCCCGAGCACGCGATCTTCAGCATGCTGCTGGCGGGTCTCCCGGCGGCCGACGTCGCGCGCGGGCTGCGGATCTCGCAGGCGGAGCTCGAGTCGCGCCAGTCGGAGCTGCTCGGCAAGCTCGAGGCACTTCCTCCGACGAGCCGGACGCGCTACTAGACCGCCCCGAGCGGTCGGTAACGGAGGACCGAGATGGTTCGCTTCCAGGACGGAGAGTTCCAGTTCGCGTTCGAGCGGGCGCTCGGCGCGTGCTACCGCCAGGGCGCCGACGTCGGCGAGGTGCTCGCCACGGCCGAGCGGATCGCCGACGGCGACGGTGACGCGTGGGTCAATGAGTGGACGTCGACCGCCGGGGAGGCGTGGGCGTCCGGGATGACGGCGCGGCGAAACGGCCGCCGGGTCAGCTCGCTGGCGCACTTCCGGCGCGCCGCCACTTACTACTCGACCGCGCTGTTCCAGATCGCGCACTCGACCGAAGCCGACCGGGGTCTCGACATCTGGCGGCGCCAGCGGGCGTGCTGGGAGCAGATCCTCGACCTCAGCCCGGTTCCCGCCGAGCGGATCTCGATCGCGTACGCGGACGCCGCGCTACCCGGCTTCTTCTTCCCCGCTCCCGGCGCGGCGGGCGAGACGCGGCCGCTCGTGGTGGTCAACAACGGCTCCTACCAGGCGACCTCCGACATGTGGGCCCATGTGGGGGCGGGCGCAGCCGAACGGGGCTACCACTGGCTGACCTTCGACGGCCCGGGGCAGCAGGCGTCGCTGTTCGAGCACCGGATTCTCTTCCGCCCCGACTGGGAGAAGGTGCTCACGCCGGTGCTCGAGGCGATGCTGGCGCGGCCTGACGTCGATCCCGATCGTGTCGCCGTGGTCGGCGTCGGCCAGGGCGGCTACCTGGTCGCGCGCGCGCTCGCGTTCGAGCATCGGTTCGCCGCCGCGGTACTAGATCCCGGGATCGTCGACGTCCTGACCGCGTGGACCGACCGGCTTCCTACTCAGATGCGCGAGCAGCTGGACGATCGGCGTCAGTCGGCGTTCGATCGCGAGATCCACCTAGCGGAGCTGTTCGCGCCGGCCAGCACTGAGACACTGCGTTTCCACGGCGAACCGTACGGGCACAACGGGGGCTCGACCTTCCGGCTCTTTCTCACCATCGCCGCCTACCACCTCGGCGAGGAAGTACGGCAGATCGACACGCCGGTGCTGATCACCGAGTCTGAAGGCGAACCGTTCTGGCCTGGTCAATCCCGGCAGCTCCACGAACGCCTCGCCGGCCCCAAGGAGCTAGTCACCTTCACAGCGAGGGAAGGCGCGAGCGGCCACTGCGAGCCGCTCGCCCCAGCGCTGCGCGAGGCCCGCATCTTCGACTGGCTCGAACGGCACCTCGCGTGACATCACCCTGCGACGACCACTCACCCAGAAATCACCCGAACCCGAAAAGAGAGAACTCCCATGACGTCCCCACCAATCATCGTTCCAGTTGCCGGGACCGCGGAGGCCTCCGCGACGCCCAGCACCGCCGAGGTGTACACGGTCGCGCCCGGGTACCACGTGTCGTTTCTCGCCGGCACCACCGGGGCCGTCGCGCCCTTCGATCTGATCGAGGTCGTCGCGGCGCATCGGGGCGGGCCGGACGCCCAATGCCACGCCGAGACGATCTGGTTTCACGTACTCGAAGGCCGCCTCCGAGTCCTCGAGCTCGTGGCCGGTCGCCTTCGGCCGTCGACCACGCTCTCGTCCGGGCAGACCTATGCCGTCCCGTCCGGGGTGACGCACGCTGCCCACAACCCGGGCGATGACGCGGTCAGGTTCCTGATTGGTGGCGCGCCCGGAACGATCGGCAGCTACCTCGCCCAGCTCGACCTCGACGCCTAGATGAAGACTCCTAACGACCCATATCAACTGCAACGGTTGCTGAGCCGGCGCAGCTTCCTCGGTATCTCCGGCCTCGGAGCCGCGGCCGCGCTCGGAATCTCACTCGAGTCAGCGACCGCCAACCCGCACACCAAGCGCGGCCGCCCCGGGAGCGTGAATGCCCAGAGCACCAGCTCGGGCTTCCACCAGCCCATCACGCTGGATTCGAGTTGCGTGCTGAGCGAGGACCACTTCCTGATCAAGGTCGGGCAGATCGATCCGACCAAGGACAAGGTCGTCGCCTACACCCGTCCCGACGGTCGGGTGGAGGCTGTCCTCCTGCAGGGCGGCACGATTTCGCTGGTGTATCGCGATCCAACCGCGGCGGGCGGCTGGAACATCCACGAGATCGCCGCCGGCGCCACCGACATGGTGGCGGGGATGGCGTCCGACAAGTCGATGAACCTGCATCTTCACCTCTTCTACCGGACGACGTCGGGCCAGGTTCACCACGCGATCCAAGGCCCACCGTCCTCGGACGGGACCTCGAGCACACAGTTCACGCCCGTGGACACGCTCAATTGGACCGCGAGCGGCCCGCTGCAGATCACCACCGACGTGCTGCGCAACCTGCTCGTGTTCTCCTTCCAGCCGTCCTCGGCGCCGGGCAAGACCGATGCCCATATGGACTATTACTGGACCGCAAACGGATTCCATTCCTTCGATACGTTCACCGGAACGCTGACCGGCTTTGAGTTCGACAAGAGCTCGGATCAGAGCCACGCATCCGCGGGGGTCACCTTCAACGGCCTCAATGGATGGGTCTTCCTGTTCGTGCCGGACTCGACCCACTCCACCGTCCGCGTCTATCAAAAGCTCCTGTACAACAGCAACCACTCGTCGGCCAGCGGGGGCGTCAGTGCGTACGGTCAAAAGCAGCCGCCATCGCTGGCGCCGGCATCAATCGTCTCGGTCGACCACGTCACCACCAACAAATTCCTCAACCTCCCGACCGCGGTGGTGCGGACCGCAGGACAGCAGCTGTACACGCTGACCTACAACCCGAACGACATTGGCTTCACGACCTGGCAGCAGCTCACCCTCCCCCCGGGAACCGACCACAGCACGCCGCTGGTGTGGGAGCCCTCGAGCGTGGCCCAGAGCAGCAACTGGTCGACTTCCGGGAACCTGCTCAACCTGTTCGTGGTCGTCAGCCAGACACTGAGCGTGATCCGCCAGGTCAACCAGGGCGATGCCACGAAGGACGGGGATTCGCCGATCTTCAACCCCGCCGTACCGTTGCAGACCAACGTGTCGATCGCCGCCAGCCAGGCGCGGCCGTCCGACGGGGACGAGCTGATCGTCGTGGACGGCGACGGCAACCTCGAGGTGCTGGTCAAATCGGCCGATGGCGAGTGGACCGCGAACACGATCCACCTCCCGGCGACGGAGGCCGCCGAGGTGAGCACGTACCGTGTCCAGCTCACGCTGTCGGACGACTGGGGGGCGCGGGTCTCGGGCAAGGCCCTGCAGGTGACCGCCTCCGCACCCGCGGTCGCCCTATTGAACGGCCAGGGGGTCACCCTGTCGAGCACTCCGACGACGTTTACTACCGACCGCTCCGGCCAGGTGACGATCCCGATCGTGGCCGACGGGCTGTGGGCACCCCAGCTGACGGTCAGCGGTGGTGGGCTGAGTGCACCGGTCACCGTCTCGCCGAGTAGTCCGGTCAACGACTACATGACGGGCACGGTCACGCTCAACTATCTGCCGGCCGTGACCGGCGACACCCTGGCCGCCGCCACGACGCCCGCTGGCAAGACCGTCTTCCCGGTCGCGAAGCAGGACAAGGGCACCGCCGCCGACGCGGCGACTGCGCTCGCCACCGCGGCCGCGGCCGGAGCGAACCCGACGGTCGTTGGTGAGGTGGCTCCCGAGGGTCGAGCGGAGGGCCTGGGCGGCATTGGGCCGCACGGCCACACCATGAAGATGCCGAGCGATCCGGTCACGCTCGGCTCCCGAACCGCGTTGGGGGTCGCGACCTTCAAGGTCGACGGCATCGAACTGTCGTTCAGCGACCTGAAGAACGACGCGCTCTACGCGATCAAGAAGGGCGCCGCCAAGGTCAGCGAAGTCGGAGTCAAGTTCGACAACACCGTCAAGCGATGGGTGACCACGATCACCGCCGACTTCGACGCGTGGGCCCACCAGGTGCTGTCGGTCACGATCGAGGGCCTTCAGGACGCTGCCCATATCTTCCACAGCGTCATCAACCGGCTCGAGGGTGTGCTCACCGACGTCCTCGACTGGCTGAAGGCCCACGTGCTCAAGCTGCTCGCCGACACGGTGACCCTGGCGACGCGATACGACGGGTGGCTCCTTCAGTTGAGCGACGAGCTCTACACGCTGACCCAGAAGGCGAAGGGCGGAGCCGACAAGTGGCTTCAGGGCAAGGACGACGAAGTCCAGATGGCGCTCGCCAAGATCAAGGCGGTGCTCGGGACGAAATCGATCTCGTCCTTCGCCGAGCCGCCGAAGTTCACCGTGAAGCTCAACGCCGGCCCGCAGGCGACGCCGCAGCAACCCACGAGCGCCAACGCGGGCTGGCTGCTCGAGAAGGTCACCCAGTCCGGCCCGGCCCCGACTGGAACCCCCTCTGTGGACACCGCTCTGGACGCGCTGATCACCGACATCGAGAGCAAGGTCGCCAGCGTCGGCCAGGACTTCATCAAGGCCACCAACGACTTCCGAGACGCGCTGGCCAGCCTGGTGTCCAACCCGAAGGACTTCGGCACGGTGGGCATCGACAAGCTGATCGACGCGATCGGCAACGTGATCCACGCCGCCTTCGAGGCAGCCGACGGCATGATCGACGTGATGCTGGATCTGGTCGCGATCGCGATCGCGACCTTCAAGGCGATTCTCGCCACACCGCTGAACGATCTGCCGCTGCTCGGGCCGCTGCTCAAGGCGGCGGGGATGACCAAGGCACCGACGATCGGTGGAATGATCACGCTGCTCGTGGCCTTCCCCACCGCGCTCGGCTACAAGCTGGCTCACCTTGACGCCGACGCGCTCCCGTTCAAGAACGTCAACACGATCTCGGGTCTGCGGGTCGCGGACGCGGCGGACGATCTCAGCTACGCCGTCTTCGGGGCGACCTCGTTCTGGTCGCTGATGGACACGATCGGGGCAAGCATGGTCTCCAACGGCGAGGACCCGCCCGCGTTCATCTCCTGGGTCGACATCGTCGCCCCTGCCGTGATCAGCGCGCTAACCGTTCCCGCCCACGACGGGGGTCTTCCTTTCACGTCAGCGATCCAGCTGAGCGACGCGGGGGATGTGGCCACCGCAGTGTCGTGGGGGGTCGGCGCGCTCCCCGGCGTGTTCTCCGCGATCGCGTACTACGTGGGAGAGAAATACTCCGAGCCCGCCGCCGACGCCGCGACCGAGAGCACGCTGTTCCTGACTTCTCTGAGCGGCTTCGGAGGCGCCGTGTTCGGCGTTGTGGCCGCCTTGGCCGACAGCTCCAGCCCCCCCGACGCGGCGCTTCCCGCGGTGCTTGCCGTGCTCGGGAACGCGGCCGCCATGCTCGCCTACGGCCTCGAGAAGCAGGTGGTGGCCGGCACCGAGGGCATTTCGGCCATTGTGGCCGGGGTGATCGGCGGCGTCTGCACCTTCACCGCCTCGGCCATCGACGCGTTCGGCTACGACTGATCGCACCCTGACGAACAGACAAGCAATCACTCA
>DATBYI010000789.1:0-3883 GCA_036513815.1 Solirubrobacteraceae bacterium | reverse complement strand
GGGTCAGTTCTTCGAACGCGTCGCCGTCTCCAGTCCGCGCTCTCGTGATCAGGTCGACTGTGCTCACCGTCGCGTCTCCTTCCCGAACCTCGTCGTAGTCCCATCCTCTCTGTAGACACCGGTCGAGGGGAGAACTGGGCGCTCCCGCGGCGCCCGGTTTCTCGGTCTTGCGGTGTCTGCCTTCGTGACGGTGATAACACCAACGAAGGGAGCACGGAGATGGGAAAGATCGTGATGAGTGGCCCGCAGAACGTCTCGGTCGATGGAGTCGTCCAGGACCCGGACGGTGAGGAGGGCTTCAGGCTGGGCGGCTGGTTTGTCCAGTCGGGGGCAAGGACCTTGAACAGTGGAACTCGGTCGCGCTGAACGAGGCGCTACGCGCCGAAGCGTGGTTGCTGGGCGCGAGAAGCTACGAATTCTTCGGGCAGCGGTGGCGACCCCGGAGTGGCGAGCTGGCTGACAGGTTGAACAGCATGCCCAAGTACGTGGTGTCCTCCACCCTCGAAGATCCCGAATGGAACAACACCACGGTGCTCAACGGCGACGTGGTGAGCGAGGTCTCGAAGCTCAAGCAGAAGATCGATGGAGAAATTCACGTCCCAGCCAGCTATCAGCTCGCCCGTACGCTGTTCGAGCACGACCTCATCGACGAAGTGAGGGTCGTCGTGTTCCCGGTCGTGATCGGGTCCGGCGAGCGCCTCTTCGGCGAGACCAGCGACAAGAAGCCCATGCGCCTCGTCAGCGCAAGCACCATCGGCGCCGGGCTCGCGTTTCTCACCTACGAGGTTGTGAGGGACGCCTGACCAGCGCAGCTCCGGGTGGCACCGAGGCTGGACTAGACTCGCCAGGCATTGCGGGGTGGACAAACGGAGCGAAAGGGATGTGTATGGATGGTTACGCGGTGGCACATGTCGACGAGATCGGGGAGCTGGACGACGGCCGTGCGCTAATGCGCCCCGTGCGCCACCACTTTGGCATCACGTCTTTCGGTGTCAACGCTTGGATAGCGCGGGAGGCGGGAGCTCGGATCATCAACGAGCACGACGAGTCCGAGCCGGACTCCCACGAGGAGCTGTATCTCGTGTTACGCGGGCGCGCGTCCTTTGAGGTCGACGGTGAGCGGTTCGACGCGGCCGCCGGGACGTTCGTTTTCGTGCGTCCCGGCGTCCAGCGTTCAGCCTCCGGAGAGGAGCCCGGCACGACGATCATCGCGGTGGGCGGTGTTCCCGGAATGCCGTACGAGCCCGGAGGCTGGGAGCTGTTTGCGCCAGTGCGGCCACTGTACGAGGCGGGCGATTACGCTGAGGCGGCGGATCGAGGACGCGAGCTGCTCGCCGGCGACCCACCCTACGCCGACCTGTTCTACAACGTCGCCTGCTGCGAAAGCCTGGCCGGACAGAACGATCAGGCCATCGCGCACCTTCGGCGCGCGCTCGAACTCTCGGACCGGACGCGCCAGTTCCTTGAAGGCGATTCCGACCTCGATCCGATCCGCCACGACCCCGCCTTCAAGGAACTTCTCGCAGGGTGACGTCGGCTCCGCGAGGGCGCGGCGCCGTCCTCGCGACGAAATGTCGGCCCGATGCTTGAAGGAACGCGCCGGTGGTGGCGTCCGGGCAAGGTAACGGCTGAATATCCGTCAGTCGAAGTAACAGCCACCAACCGCCTTCACAAAGGAACGACACATATGACAGTGCAAGACGTGCGCCCTGTCGCACCGTCGGAGAGCCCTGCGCAAAGAGAAGGAACTGCAGGCGCTGTGGCACGAGTCGTCGGGAGACGCTCTTTCCTCAAGCAGGCGGGACTCGCCAGCGCTGCCGCTGTGCCGGTGTCGGCGCTCGCTGCGGCGTCCGCCAGCGCGAAATCAAGCGGACCCACCAAGGGCGACATCGCCATCCTGAGATTCCTCGCCGCGGCGGAGATCCTGGAGACGGATCTGTGGGAGCAGTACAACGAGCTGGGCGGGGCCGACGGTGGCAACCCGGCCTACGTGAACGCCATGGCGAACATTGACTCCGACCAGCCGGCGTACATCTCCGGCAACACCCGTGACGAGCGCAGCCACGCGGACTTCCGCAATGCGTACCTGGTTTCCAAGGGAGCCCCGCCGGTGAGCCTGGAGCCGTTCCGTAGGCTCACGGGGAGCCAAGCGACGGGCGCCGATCAAAGGCCGGACGCGGCTCACGAACCTCATGGAGCTCAACGTCGATACGAGCTGGTACCTACGTTACCGTCCGACGGCTAACCCTGACTTCGGGGCCACGTTCGGGCAGGCAGTCACGATCAACAACCAGCCGGCGATCCCGCTGAACGACGAGGACACGCCGCCGAACATGAAACAACCCGTGCCTCCGAAGACGGCCCAGCAGTCGCGGATGCAGGCGATCGCGAACAGCGCGGCGTTCCACTTCGCGATGATCGAGCAGGGGGGCTCGAGCCTGTACACCACGCTGGCGCTGCAAGTGACCAACGTCGAGGTCCTGCGGATCGTCCTCAGCATCGGCGGAACCGAGGTGGATCACTTCGGGGTCTGGCAGGACACTGCCGCGAACGCGGTCGAGGCACCGCTGGCCGGAATCAAAGACCCCGAAACGGGCACGTTCTTCCCCAATCTCAAGAAGCAGAACCGCGCGGCCACACGGCCGAACAACATCTTCCCGAGACCGTCTGAGTTCATCAACCACCACCTGCCCCACTGCTCGATCGTCCGCCCGACGCTATCCCACAACGCGGGCGCCATGGCGGCCGTCAAGTTCCTCACCGCGACCGGGCTGTTCAAGGGGCAATCGAGCGCCTTCTTCGCCGCCGCGACGGGGCTCGCTCAGGCCGCTGACGCGGCTGTGCGCGGGTTCTAACCAGATGGATGCGGCTTGGGCCGGGATCGCCGGCGTCGGCCGGGGCGGCTGGCCCTGAGCGTTTCGCAACGGCGCTTGCAGCGGTCGCGAGGGACGTGCCGGGCAGGTTAGCCTCGCGACCCGGTGATTGGTTCCTGCACGCTCGAGCGAGTGGCGTCTTCGCGTGGACGCTGGAGAATCGCGGCCGCGCTTGTCGCGGTGGTGGCCGTTGTGGCAGTTGGCGCGTCGGCGAGCCGAGGCGACCTGGCGGGCCGCTACGCCGAGCATCAGCACCAGGCCAGCCAACTGCGATCGTCGATCCACGCCGACACCACCGCCATCCAAAGCTACGAGGGATCGATCGCAGCCCTGCAGGCGCGGCTTGCCGTCGTGCAGCGCAGGCTGAACGTCGACGAGGATCTGCTCGCGCAGGTTCGCCTGGAGCTGACGCGCGCTCGCGACCGTGTGGCTGAGCTCAAAGTGCAGTTCGCGCGCGACCGCCGGCTGCTGGCCCGGCAGCTCGTGGCCAATTACGAGACGCCGCCGCCGAGTCTGATGCAGGTTGTCCTCACGTCCAGCGGGTTTCAGAATCTGCTGAACAAAGTGAACGCACTCAGGGCGATCGGCCGCGCGAATGCCGGCGTCACCCGACTGGTCGGTGAGGCGCGGATCGCGGTCGCCGCCGAGGCTCGGCGACTGGCCGCGCTCGAGGTGCGGCGAGACCGGTCGGCGGCCACCGTGCTGAGCGAGCGCAACCAGATGGTCCAGCTCCGGCTCTCGATCGTCGACCGCGAACTGGCGTCGGCGCACGACCGCGCGAGCAAGCAAAGCCAACTGTCTGCGCTCCAGAAGACGCTTTCGCATGAGGAGTCGGAGCTCCAGCGCCAAGCCACGCTCGAGGCGGCTGCCGCCTTCGGGTCCGAGCGCGTGCCGATCACGGCGACGTCCGGCTCGTACATCGACCCGCTGCAGTTCGTCGATCGCTGGGAGCGCACGGATCAGGGCGTGGACGCCAATATGCCGGTGGGAGCGCCGATTCTGGCGCCTTC
>DATBYI010000788.1:0-4832 GCA_036513815.1 Solirubrobacteraceae bacterium | reverse complement strand
GGGTGAAGCCGAAAGCGGATTGCAGGCGGTCGAGCGCTACAAGGCGCTCAAGCCCGATCTCGTCACGATGGACATCGTGATGCCCGACATGGGTGGGATTGATGCCGTCAAGGCCATCATGGCGATCGACCCCAACGCCCGGGTGCTGATGTGCAGCGCGATGGGGCAGCAGGCGCTGGTCGTCGAGGCGATTCAGGCAGGGGCCAAGGACTTCGTCGTCAAGCCGTTTCAGCCGGCCCAGCTACTCGAAGCGGTCGGTAAGGCGCTGGCCTAGCCCGCCGGCGAATCTTCGTCCTGTGGACGGGCGGGGGCTCTGGCCTCCGCCCGTTTCGCTTTAACCCTCGGATTTAGACGACTCGTCGGCGGCGCCTGGCGGCTGCGCCTGGGCGCGTCGGAACCGGGCGGTCATCTCGGCGTCGGGATCGCTGCGCTCGTCCTCGCCGGTCTCGTCCCGGGCTTCGCCGTCGTCCTCGTCGACTCCGGCGGTAGCGTTCGCCTGCGCGACGATGCTGTCGAGGTGATGCTTGAGCTTGTCCTCGGACCCCGGCGCCACGTCGGCGACGAGCACCCGGTCCTTCTTGACCTGGATCGTTCCCCAATCGCCGCTGCCCAGGAGCGCCACGGTCCGCTCGAAGCTCTGCTTCCACCCCTTGGGCACGTCGCCCTCGATGGGCACGCTCAGCGCGGCGTCCTTGACCGCGGCCTCCGACCAGCTCAGCTCTACGTGTGACATGCGCTATTCCTACCCCGGATGAACGCGTTCAAAGAAGATGTCGCGTTACGCGACGGGTACGCCGACCTCGGCGAGGTCCGGCTCCACTACGTCGAAGCGGGCGACGGACCACTCGTCGTCCTGCTCCACGGCTTTCCGGACTTTTGGTACGGCTGGCGCTTTCAGCTCCCAGCCCTCGCGGGCGCCGGCTTCAGAGTCCTCGCGCCCGACATGCGCGGCTACAACCTGTCCTCGCGGCCCGAGGGCGTCTCGGCCTATGCACCCGCGAAGCTCGCGGCCGACATCCGAGATCTGATCGCCGAGCGCGGCGCGTCGAGCGCCTTCGTGGCGGGCCACGACTGGGGCGCCGCCGTCGCCTGGCTGACCGCGATCCGCCACCCCGACGTGGTGGCGCGCCTTGCCATCTTGAACGTCCCGCACCCCCGGCGCATGATCGAGGCCCTGCGCCGGCCGGGCCGTCAGCTCCTGCGTTCCTGGTACATGTTCTTCTTCCAGCTGCCGCAAGTGCCCGAGCGGGCGCTGGCCGCCGGCGACTGGTGGGGGCTTCGGCAGCCATTCGGGGATGCCCGGGCGGGCGCGTTCACCCCGGACGACCTGGACCGCTACCGCGAGGCGTGGTCGCAGCCGGGCGCCGCCACCGCGATGCTCAACTACTACCGGGCCGCGCTCCGACGCCCGCCGGGCGGAGCGGCCGGGCGATCGCTGGCGCCGGTCAAGGCGCCCACGCTCGTCATCTGGGGCGAGCGTGACCGCCACCTCGGCGCCGAGCTGGCCGAACCGCACGCGGAGGACGTTCCCGCGCTGGACCGCGTCGTCCGGCTGCCCGAGGCGTCCCATTGGGTCCAGCACGACGAGCCCGACCGGGTCTCCGAGCTCCTGATCGACTTCTTCGGCCGGGATAAATCGTGAGGATTTAGTGGGGATCGACAGCCTTCGAGGCCCGATCGGCTGCCCATTCAAGGTCCCAGACCCTATGGCCGATTACCGGAGGGACTCTTCCCTCGGAGTCCTTTCCCTCGATGAAGTCGCACACGTTCACACGTGGCGTCGCGCTTACCGGCGCCCTGACGCTCACGCACGCCGTTACGGCCCTCGCCGCAACTTCGGATGCGTCGACCACGCACGCCGCGACCGCGCATGCCGCGGCCAAGCATGCTGTGCAGCCCGCCGCCGTGCAGAAGGCGGGCACCAAGGCGCTGGCCCAGGCCAGCGGCGAGAACACACCACTTAGCCTCGGCCACACGGCGGCGACTCACGTCAGCTCGAGCAGCGGCGGAGGCGCGAGCATCGTCCGCACGATCGTCGGCTTGTTCATCGTGATCGCCGTGATCTACGGGATCGCGTGGATCCTGAAGCAGGCCAAGAAGAGCAAGGTCAAGCCGACCGGCCAGGGACTCTCGCAGGTCGCCAACCTGCCGCTCGGCGGCGGTCGTAGCGTCGCCGTCGTGCGCGCCGGCAAGGAGGTGCTGGTCGTCGGCGTGGCCGAGAACGGCGTCACTCCGATCCGCAGCTACACCGAAGCCGAAGCGATCGCGCTCGGCATCGACGTGCCCGCCGAGGAATCCGAGAACGCCAACCCGGTCGACGAGAAGCCGCTCGGCCGCGTCCTCGACGGCCTGCGCAAGATCACGGCGCGCTCGTGAACGTCACCTCGAGCAACGCGCTCCAGATCCTGCTGCTGATCGGCGGCCTCTCGATCCTGCCGGCGATCCTCTTCACGGTCACCGGGTTCACCCGGATCCTGATCGTCCTCGGCTTCATCCGCCAGGCGCTTGGCCTGCAGAACACGCCGCCCAACCAGGTGCTGATTGGGATCTCGCTGTTCCTCACCCTGTTCGTGATGATGCCCACGATCAACGCGATCAAGAAGGACGCGTTCGAGCCGCTGGTGCATCACCAGATCAGCACCGCGACGGCGATCCAGCGAGGCGAAGAGCCGCTGCGCGAGTGGATGTTCAAGCAGACGCGCAACGAGGACCTCTCGCTGTTCCTCAACCTGGCCCAGGTCAAGACGCCCAAGACGCGGGCGCAGGTCCCGACCTACGTGCTGATCCCCGCCTTCATCCTGTCGGAGCTCAAGACGGCCTTCGAGATCGGCTTCCTGATCTTCCTGCCGTTCCTGCTCATCGACCTGATCGTCTCCTCGACGCTGATGAGCATGGGAATGATCATGTTGCCTCCCTCCTTCATATCTCTGCCGTTCAAGGTCCTGCTGTTCGTCCTGGTCGACGGCTGGGACCTGGTGACGCACTCGCTGGTGGCGAGCTTCCACTGATGAGCCAGGACACCGTCGTCAACCTCGCCACGCAGGCCATGACGCTGGCGCTCGAAATCGCCGGCCCGATCCTGCTCCTCGGCCTGATCATCGGGCTGCTCGTCTCGATCTTCCAGGCGGTCACGTCGATCCAGGAGCAGAGCCTGTCGTTCATTCCCAAGATCGTCGGCGTCGCCGTGCTGATCGTCGTGCTCGGGCCGTGGATGCTCGACCAGCTCGTCAGCTACGCCCAGAACCTGTACATGTCGATCCCGAACCTGATCGGATGAGCGGGCTGACGCTCAGTCACGTCGTGACGATGCTCGGCGGCGGACAACCCGTCACCGGGTTCTTTCTCGTCCTGGCCCGGATCACCCCGCTATTCGTCGTGGCGCCGTTCTTCTCCTCGAACATGATCCCGAGCCCGGTGAAGGGCGTCGTCGCCGTCGCCTTCTCGATCGGGCTCACCGGCATCGCGATGCGCGGCCAGCACATCCCCGGCGACCCCCTGATGGTCACGGGCCTCGTCCTCGTCAACATGCTCGTGGGGCTGCTGCTGGCGTTCGTGATCGCCGGGATGTTCGCCGCGATCCAGATGGCCGGCGGCCTGGCCGACAACGTTTCGGGCTTCTCGTTCGGCGCCACCGTCGACCCGATCAACGGCAACCAGGGCGGCACGTTCACCGAGCTCTACGGGCTCATCGGCGTGATGCTGTTCATCGCGATCGGCGGCGACGCGTGGATCCTCCAGGGGATCGCCCGCACGTTCGCCCTCGTGCCGCTGACCAAGGCGCCGCAGATCGCCTCGGTGGTTTCGGGTGCGGAGACGGCCACCGGCTCGATGTTCGTGGCGGCCGTCGAGGTCGCCGCCCCGGTCATCCTCGCCCTGCTCATCACCGACGTGGCGTTCGGCCTCGTCTCCAAGGTCGTCCCGCAGCTCAACGTTTTCTCGGTCGCCTTCCCGCTCAAGGTCGGCGTCTCGCTCCTCGTCGTCAGCGCGTCACTTCCGTTCCTGGGCGGCTGGATGTCGAGTCAGATGTACACGTCGGTCGCGACCGCGCTGCACGCGCTCTAAGGCCCCGCCGCCAGGCGCCGCCGACCCACCCCACCAAATTCACCATGGCCGATCCCGACAAGACAGAAAAGGCAACACCCAAGCGCCGCAACGAGGCGCGCAAGAAGGGCCAGGTCGCCAAGAGCACCGACGTCAACGGTGCCGTCGTTCTCGGCGTCGGCCTGGTCGGCCTCATGTTCCTGGGGCCAAAGATGGTCAGCGGCGTCGGCGACGCGATGACCGCCATCTTCGGCGAGATCTCGAACCCCGGGGCCGCGACGACGGCGGCCGGGCTGCACGCCCTCGAGCAGATCGCCCTCCACACGATGCTGACCACGGTGGCGCCGCTCGCGGGTATGTGCGTCGCGGCCGCCCTCGCCGTCAACGTGGCTCAGGTCGGCTTCAAACCGTCTTGGGGCGCCGTCAAGCCGACCTTCGGCAAGCTGAATCCGCTGACCGGGGCCAAGAACCTGTTCGGACCCCGGATGCTGTTCGAGGGCGGCAAGGCTCTGACCAAGGTCAGCGTGATCGGCGTGGTGGTTGCCATCGCGCTCGTCCCGCAGCTGACGAATCTCGGCGCGAGCGTCGACACCACGCCCAATGCGCTCGGGAAGATGCTCGCCTCGGGCGTTTTCGGCATCGCGCAGCGAGCGGCCATCGCCTACCTGCTGATCGGGATCATCGACCTGATCTACCAGCGGCGCAAGCTGGCCAAGTCGCTTCGCATGAGTAAGCGCGAGGTCAAGGACGAGGGCAAACAGCAGAACGCCCCGCCCGAGGTGCGCGCTCAG
>DATBYI010000787.1:0-19404 GCA_036513815.1 Solirubrobacteraceae bacterium | reverse complement strand
GCCAGCCCGGGTCGCTGATGACCGCGTGGACGATGACCTCGTTGCCGTCCTCGTCGAGGCCGGCCGCGTCGCAGCCGAGGATCATCGGGAGGCGGTCCTCGCTCAGGCCGACGCCCCGCAGCGACCACAGGTCGTGGTGGTTGAGCGACGCCGCCTTGACCGTGACCGTGGTCCAGCCCTCGGGCGGCTCGGGATCAGGGCGGTCGTCGATGCGCAGTCCGGCCAGCGGGTCCTCGCGGTTGATGGCTTCGGCGTACACGGCGAGCATGGGTCCCAATCATGCCGCAGGGGCCACCGGCGGTGCCGTGCGACAATCATTCGGGCATGGCTACCGTGACCGCGAGCGCCACCAAAGCGGTCGAGGCGCCGCCTGACCGCGTCCTCGAGTTCCTGCGCGACTATCGCGAGGGTCGCCCGCGTATCCTGACCGAGAACTACACGGCCTACCGGGTCGAGCAGGGCGGCCACGGGGCGGGCACGGTGATCGGCTACCACTTCGCGGCCGGCGGCCGGGAGCGGGACTATCGCCTGAGCGTCGAGGAGGAAGGGGGCAAGCTCGTTGAGCGCGACCAGCTGTCCTCGTTCGTCAGCCGGTGGACGGTGGCGCCGAACGGATCGGGCGCCGACGTGACGCTCGAGTCCTCGTGGCAGGGCGCCGGTGGGGTCGGCGGGTTCTTCGAGCGGACGTTCGCCCCAACCGGGCTGCGACGGATCTACACGCAGATGCTCGACAAGCTGGCCGACGCGGTGTCGGCCGGCTAGCCGTTCGGACCTCTAGGCCCCGGACTCGATCCGCTGCTTGAGCTCGTCGGCGCGGGCGCCCGCCAGCATGTGGCGCAGGAGATCGACCATCGGGCCGCGCACAAGCATCCCCAGGGTGCGCCCGAGGTCGACCTCGATCGAGTAGGTAACTCGGGTTCGCCCGCCGCCCAGGTCGCCTAGCTCCCAGCTGCCGTTCACCGATTTGAGATCGCCCTTCTCCTGGGTCCATGTGAGGCGTTCGGGGCCGTCGTAGCTGAAGCGGACGATCGACTTGACCGACCTGATCTTGGCGTCGGTCTCGGTCTCGCAGCGAGTCGGGCGTCCCTCCTCGTCGCGGTCCAGGGCGCGCAGCGCGTTGAGGCCGCCCTGCCACTCGGGTGCGCTCTCGACGTCCTGGACGACCGCCCAGACGTCGGCGAGCGGCGCGTCGATCTCAGCGGTTGAGCTGCCGGATAGGTTCGCCATGGCCTCGGGGTGGCGGCGATTAGGCCGCGACCGCCTCGCGCTCCATCTCGGGCGCGTAGGAGCCTGTACGCGCGGCGGCGTTCATCTTCGCCCGGTGGTAGTAGGCGCGCTGGGCCGGCTCGACGTTCTCGTCCTTGCCGCCCCACGCCTTGAGCGCGGGGGACTGGAGGGCGCGTCCGTAGGAGAAGGAGAGCTGCCAGGGATGAGGGCCCATGGAGTTCATCGCGTTGAGGTTGGCCGTGGCGTCCTCGTCGGACTGGCCGCCGGATAGGAAGACGATGCCGGGTACGGCGGCCGGGACGTGCTTGTAATAGCACTCGAGCGACCAGCGGGCGATCTGCTCGTGGCCGGCGCGGTCGGGCGCTTCATAGCCCGAGAGCACCATGTTCGGCTTCAGCAGCGCGCCGAACACGTCGACGCGCTGGTCGAACAGTTCGGTGAACAGCGCGTCGAGTACGCGCGAGGTGACGTGGAAGCTGCGTTCGATCGTGTGCGTCCCATCCTGGAGCACCTCGGGCTCGACGATCGGGACGATGCCGGCCTCCTGGCACAGTGCCGCGTAGCGCGCCAGTGCGTGGGCGTTGACCCAGATGCAGTAGTCGCTGGGCAGATCGTCGGTGATCGAGTAGGTGGCGCGCCACTTGGCGAACCGGGCGCCGAGGCCGCGGTACTCGTGGAGGCGCTCGCGCAGGCCGTCGAGGCCCTCGGTGACCGTCTCACCCTCGGCGTGGGCGAGGGGCTTGGCGCCCGCGTCGACCTTGATCCCCGGGATGATCCCCTTCGCGGCGAGCAGCTCGGGGAACGGCGTACCGTCCGAGGCCTTCTGGCGGATCGTCTCGTCGTACATGATCACGCCGCTGATGTACTCCTCGACGCCGGGGGTCATGAACAGCATCTCGCGGTAGGCGCGCCGGCGGTCCTCGGTCGACTCGAGGCCGATCGAGTCAAAGCGCCTCTTGATCGTCCCCGTGCTCTCGTCCGCGGCAAGGATGCCCTTGCCGGCGGCGACCAGCGCCTTGGCGGTCTCGTGTAGCTCATTCTCGGCCATGGGTGGTGTACCTCCGCGGTTGGTGCGCTCGGGTGGATTATGGCCCGCGGCGGGGGTTCGTAGCTCGTCGTCGTGGCCGGTTGTGGTGGCTGGTCGTGGTTCCTGAGCCGGAGCGTGTCGGAGCGCCGGCCGGGCGGCCGGCGCTCCGGCCGGGTGGGTCATAAGTGCGCACTCGGCAATCCACGTGGGTCGAGTGCGGCGAAAGTACCCGTATATGGCGCTGAACCGCCATTCACCGCCGAGGGTGGGGGCGAGTGCGGCGAAATGACCCAGGGCCGGTGGGGTCGCGAGCGAGGGCGAGTGGGTTGCGACCCGGACCCGCGACAATCGACACCGTGGCGACGAACGTGATCGAGATCGAGACGCTGCATGGGCCGGCGCGGGCGCACGTGACTAAGGTCCGTGGGGCGCGGGGCGCCGTCGTGCTGGGGCACGGGGCCGGTGGCGGGGTCGGATCGCGGGATCTAGGGGCGGCGAGCGCGGCCGTGGTTGCCGAGGGCTTCAGCGTCGCGCTGGTCGAGCAGCCCTATCGCGTCGCCGGGCGCCGCTCGCCGGCGCCGGCGCGTCAGCTCGACGCGGCCTGGACCGCGGTGCTCGCCCATTTGCGAGCCAAGACGCTCAAGGGATCACCGCTCGTGTGCGGCGGGCGGTCCTCGGGCGCGCGTGTCGCCTGCCGGACGGCGGCCGACACCCGCGCCATCGGCGTCCTGTGCCTCGCCTTTCCGCTGCGACCGCCGGGACGCCCCGACGCCCCGAGCCGTCAGGGCGAGCTCGACGCCGTTCAGGTGCCCGTCCTCGTCGTCCAGGGCGAGAGCGACCCGTTCGGAATGCCGGCGCCGGGAACGTCGCGCACGGTGGTGAAGGTGAAGGGCAATCACAGCCTGCGGAGCGACCTGGAGGCGGTGCGAACCGCCGTGTCGCGGTGGCTGGCCCAGCTACTCTGACGGGCGTGTGCAAGCGGATCGGCCACGGTGGCGCAAGCGCCTTGGCGCCGGCCAACACGCTGGCCTCGTTCGACGCGGCTCGGGAGGTCGGGATCGACATGGTCGAGTTCGACGTGCGCGCGTGGAACGGCGAGCTCGTGCTCGCCCACACCATCTTCCATGCCCGTCGTGGCGGCAACGTGCGGCTGTCCGACGCGCTCGGGCACCTCTCGGGCCGGCGTTTCGAGGAGGTCGAGCTGAACGTTGACCTCAAGCACGTCGGCTGCGAGACGGCGCTGCTCGACCGCCTGCGCGCCGCCGGCCTGCTCGAGCGCACGCTGATCTCCTCACAGGTCCCCGAGGTGGTCGACCGGGTTCGGGCGCTGGAACCGAGGGCTCGTGTCGGGATCTCGATCGGGGGGCGCATCGCCCGGGTCAGCCGGCGGTGGCGCGATTGGCGCGCCGGCGCGCTGTCCGGGCTGCACACGGGCCGCTGGGACGCGCTGATGGCCCAGCACCGGCTCGTGGACGGCGCGCTCGTGGGCGACGTTGCCGAGCGCGGGGGGCGGCTTTATGCCTGGACGGTGAACGAGCGCGCAGCGATCGGACGCCTGCGCGAGCTCGGCGTGCACGGCATCGCCACCGCGGATCCGCGCCTGTTCGGGTAGCCACCGGCGGTCCATCCATCGGCCCGCGGCGGTCCATCCGGCGGTCCGTGGTCGCGAGTTCGTAGGCTGATGGGCTGTGCAGAGCGCAAAGTTGAGCGAGCTAGTGGAGCCGCCCGGTCGCGGGCGGGTGTTCACCGAGCCGGCCCGTCCGGGGTTGGCCGACTGCGCTCCGACCGGGCGCGTCCGGCTCGACGCCCTGGCCCGGTTCACGCAGGACATCGCCTTTGCCGACGCGGTCCAGGCGGGATTGTCCGAGACCTCACGCTGGGTGGTGCGTCGCACAAGGATGCGCGTCGAGCGCTTCCCACGCTTCGGGGACTCGCTGACGCTGGCCACGTTCTGCAGCGGTCTCGGGCGGATGTGGGCCGAGCGGCGGACGAGCATCGCGTCGGACGGTGGCGCGGGCGGCCGGGTCGAGGTCGTCTCGCTGTGGGTCCACCTGGATCCGGCGACCGGGAAGCCAACGCCGGTGCTCGAGGAGGAGCTCGCGGTGTGGGCCGAGTCGGCGGCCGGTCGGCGGGTGACCGCGCGCCTGCACCATCCCGGCCCCGAGGGCGCGGAGGACCGCTTTCGGTGGCGCTTCCGCGGCAGCGAATGCGACTTCGCCGACCACGTCAACAACGCCGCCTACTTCGTGCCGCTCGAGGAGGAGCTGCTCCAGGAGGCCGAGCCGGCGTCGATCGATGTCGAGATCGAGTACCGATCCCCGGCCCAGCCGGGAGAGCAAGCGGTGGTCGGGAACGGAGCCCGCCGCTGGATCGTGAGCCCGGAGGGCGAGACGCACGCGTCGCTTCTCGTCATCGACCGGACACCAACCCCTTAGAAGGAGGTCCAAACCTTGCGTGCCGTTGTCATCACCGAGCCGGGGGACGTCGACGTCCTCGCCGTCGCCGATGTCGAGCCGCGCGAACCGGGCGAGGGCGAGGTCCGCATCGCGGTCAAGGCCGCCGCGGTCAACCCCACCGACATTGGATTCCGCCAGCGCGGCGGCGGTGATCTGCCGAAGCCGTGGATTCCCGGGATGGATGCTGCCGGGGTCGTCGAATCGCTCGGGACCGGCGTCGACCGTCTTGCCGTCGGTCAGGAGGTCATGGCCGCGACCGCTCCGCGCCGGCCGGATGGCGGCGCACAACAGGAGCTGCTGGTGGTGCCGGCCGCCTCGGTCGTGCCGATTCCCGACGGCGCGAGCTTGCCGGAGGCGGCGACGCTGCCGATGAACGGCCTCACCGCCGAACGTGGTCTCGACATGCTCGGCCTGAGCGACGGGCAGACACTCGCGGTCGCTGGTGGCGCCGGGCTGCTCAGCTCGTACGTGATCGTGCTGGCCAAGGAGCGGGGCCTGCGCGTGGTCGCCGATGCCAAGCCCGAGGACGAGGAGCTCGTGAAGAGCTTCGGCGCCGACGTGGTCGTGCCCCGCAGCGACAGCTTCGGCGACGCGGTGCGTGCGGTGGCGCCAGACGGTGTCGACGGGGTGTTCGACACGGCGCTGATCTATCGAGACGCGTTCCCGGCCATCCGCGACGGCGGCGGAGTCGTGTTCGTGCGCGGCTGGGACGGCAACGAGGTCGAGGATCGGGGTATCCGCGTGCATCCGGTGATGGTCAACCAGGTGCTCGAACGGACGGACTGGCTCGATGAGCTTCGCCTGCTTGCCTCGCAGGGGCGAATCAAGCTGCGCGTGGCGCGCGAGCTGCCGGCCGATCAGGTCGCCGAGGCGCACCGCCTCACGGACGCGGGCGGTCTGCGGGGGCGGGCCGTGATCGAGTTCTGAGCGCCGGCGCAGCGAGTCGAGCTCGTCCAAACTAGGGCGCGGTTCAAGCCGGGACGAGCAGGGACTCGTGAGCAGCCGATGGGGTAGCGGGCGCGGGCCGCGACGATGCCGGTTCTGCCAACTGCCGAGAGGAAAGGCTTTTGACGGTTCCGTCAGCCGTCAGCTCGATGCTGACCCAGCCGGGCGCGACGTTGTTGTGATGGACGTATCCCTCGGAACCGTCGCCGGCGAGATACTGGTTGCCACGCGGTCCCGCGCTGGTCGTGTTCACGTAGAGCGGGGTCCGAACGCTCCTGCCATCGCTGAGGATCGCGCCCGACCCCGAGCCCACGCCACGGCCTTGATTCGTCGCCTCCGCGTAGGTAACCGACCGAAGCAGACGGGCGTCGCGATCGCCCGTCGGCGGGTAGGCGACGAGCAGCCCCTCTCGATGAATGTGCCCGGACAGGACGAGCCGGATTCCCGACGTCGACTCGCCGACCTGCCGGATGAACGGGTCGCGGCTCTGCACGATCGATCCGTATACGGCGGCGACGCCGAACGGCGCGTTCTTCGGGGCAACTGCGCAGAGGGTGTGCTTTTGCACCTTGATGACCTTCCCGTCGGCAGGGTTGCGCATCCGGGAGTCCTGATCCCACTGGAACACCTTCTCCCCTTGACGAAGATCCTCGTCGGTCCATCGATCCGCGGGGCCGAGCGGCGGGGCGTGGATACCGATCACCTTGGCCCTCCCCGGGGCCTGGGCGAACTCCGTGAGGAGTGACTCCTGGAGCGAGCTCAAGCAGTTCTTCGCACGCTGGCTGTATTCCATCCAGTTGCTAACTGACTCGAAGTTGTAGATCTCCTCGTCCTTACCCCAGTCGAGCATGAGCACCCGCTGACCGCCCGGCAGTGGGAACGCGTAGTCCAGGAACGGGTTGATCAGCAGGAGGTACCACAGCACGGAGGCGACGCTCGTCTCGAGCGGCGAGCCGTCGAAGCTCAGCTCACCGGTGAAGGCGCCCGCTAGTGCCTTGGCCAACCTGGCGGCACCAAGCTCCGAGTACGCGTACTTGGTGTCATACCCGTGTCCATGGGCGACCTGGATGATGCCCTTTTGCTCCGCCGGGGTGAAGTCGAGGTAGTTGTGCAGCATGGCCGGGGGATCGGGCGCCCCAGGGGCGAACGGCGGATATGGGTTGAGCCGCCAATCGTGGTTTCCGAGAATCGTGTAAACCGGGCTGGTGTAGGTGTCCCGGGAGGCAAGCAGGTAATAGAAGAGAAACCAGTTCCGATCCGCCTGATAGGTCCAGTCCTCGTCGAGGCGGTTGCGATAGACACCGTTGTCTACGAGCCCGAGTGGACCCCGACCGTAGTCGATCAGGTCGCCGGTAATCAGGATGACGTCGGCGCCGCGCTTTGCATCGGCATAGATCCGGTCGAAGCTTCGGTTGAAGTTGTTGTAGCGGATGATCCGGGAGCTCTTGTACCGAAGGTTCGCGCCGTCCCAGGTGATCGACGGATCGTTGGTCTTCAGGTTTTCCTCGTAGACGTCGGCCCGTACGTTGACGTGTGTGTCTGTGACATGCGCGAGCATGACACTCGAACTCGGACGCGTGATCATCGCTCGCCGCACGAACAGCGGGTGCAGCACCTCGGTGCGGCGCTTGTCGCGATCAGTCTGTTGATACGGCGGGTGCAGAGCGCCGAACTCGAACTCATACTCATCGAGCAGGGTGGCGATGTTGAGCCGCTCGTGACGTCCATCGGGTTTGAGCTCCGCTTCGCGGGTCGGACGGGCATAGTTGTCGAGCAGTAGCTTCATCTCGGCAGACGGGGAACTTTCGCCGTCCGGACTCCCGTTCCAGAACAGGTGGTACTGACCGTCAGGAAGCTTGGCGGACGCCGCCTCGGAGATGCGGATCTCATGCAGGTACCGGAGTCCTTGACGCTCGTAGAACGCGCGCACGGCCCGGGCGAGGCCCGCGGTGATCGCGTTGGGCAGGCCGTCGCCACCGAACCGGACGACGTCGCCGCGGTCGTCGTGCTGGGGCTGGAACAAGGGGGTCGCGGTTGAATCGGTGCGCACCGCGAGGTCACCCACGGCGAACGATCCCGGCTGGCCCGGCGCGATGTACCGCCGACCTCGTTGCTCCCAGGGCACGACCCGCAGGTTGTGAGCCGCGTCGTCGGCGGTCAGCGTCTGGCGGTTGGAGAGGAGCAGGACGCTGGCCTGACGAGCGGAGGTCGGGGCGGCTGGGCTCGCCGCGCCATCGGCGCGCGGGGCGATTACGGCTGGGAAGCCGAGAGCCGGCCACAGGATCCTGACGGCAGGGGCGTCGCCGCCACCGCGCTGCGCCTCCTCGGCGGCCAGATGCGACATGGAGCCGACCTCCGGCGCGGCCGCCACCAACTCGAACGATGCCTCGAGGTCCGAGAGGACCGGGCGCCTGACCACCGGAACCGACCGTGAGGTCGGCTCGACCTGAGCCTCCAATTCGGCATCGATCGACCGGACCAGTCGCGGTCCCACAAGTCCATCGAGGTATCCCGTGTCACTGGGGACGTCGTGCCGACGCTTGTACGCGAGCACCGCCTGATAGGTCTCGTTGCCGAAGCGCCCGTCGGCGCCGAAACGAGGCAGACGCCAGCCCAGTTCGATCAGCGCCTCCTGGATCTGCTTGACCGCGGGACCCTGGCTGGAGATCGGGGTGGGGTACGGCGGGTCGTAGGGGCGCCCGAGCCGGACCTTTCCGGCGTCCACCGCCTCGAGCTCGCCTCGAGCTCGGCTCGTGAGAAGGCGCCGGCTGCGAAACACCGGCGACCCCGGTTCCTCGTCGGGCGCCGCGCCGGCCAAGTGGTCGAGCACCGGGGCCGAGAACCGTCCGTCTTGCGCGGGTCGACCGTCCTCCGAGTACGCGTGTGCGCCGGACTTGGTGACCAGCAGCCGGTGCCCGTCCGGGAGCCTCAGCGCCGCACGAATCGGGCCGCCGTTCAGCCCTGGCCAGTTGCCCGCAGACGGTTTGGGGTATCCGGGTAGGGCGCGGGCGAGGCGCGGCGAGAAGCTGGTGTAGGCGTCTCCCTGGAACAGGTAGACGAGGTCCGGGCCCCAGTGGACGGCGGCGTCGATGCGGTCCGGGAACACGCCCGGCCAGTCCTCGGCGTAGCGGCGCGGGAAGCCGAGCAACGGCCGGTTGCGAGTAAGGTCGTATCGGATGTACTCCGCCCCGCGGAACAGAAGGAGTGTGCCCGTGGGATCGATGAACGCGGCGTCAATGCGGCGCGGAAAGACGCCGGGGAATTCTTTCGTGATGGGCCGTGGGTAACCCCGATCCGGGTTGCGCTCGCCCGGGGCGTAACGCCACACCAAGTCGTCCGCGAAGACATGAGTCCCCGCGCCGGGGATGAACACGGCGGTGTCGAAGCGACCGTTCACCACTCGCTCTGGATCCGCTGCCTTGGCTTTACGGTCAGGAAGTCACCGTCACCCCGGACCCGTTGGTGTGCGCGTGGGTTTGCGAGGGTCGTGGCGTCCGGGCCGGAGCGGACAACGATCGGGATGATTGGGCGTGTTGGTCACGCGGTCGCGGCTGGCCGCTCAACCGGACGGCATCGGCCTTGATGCTGTCGCCGGTCGACATCTCCCACAGGTCGATGATCCGTACCACGTCGGTGCGCAGGGTTGACGCAGTCGCATAAAGGGAGGGGACCGTACTCGGCTTGAAGTAACCGACCTCGATGAAGCGGATGAACGCGGACACGAGGTCGGCCATCTCGAACAGCTCCCGGGCACGCGGCGAGGGGCGGATGCCGACGCGCTCGCCGAGCTTCATCAGCCTGTCCGCCGGGTCGGTGCCCATCGCCCGCAGGTCGATGACGATCGGGGTGTCCCGCTCGACCGTGAGGTGGAACCAGCTCATGGTCGAGATGTGGACGTATTCGTCGCGGGCGAGGTTGCCGCCTTTGCGCCGCATCTGGAGCATGTCCTGGATGTACCAGCAGAGCTCATAGATGTATCCGGGATCGGTCGGGTTGGGCCCGCTGGTGTTAAGGGCGTTCTCATAGCCCGTCCAGACGGCACGCAGCAGGTCGAGCCACAGCTCGTGGAAGCGCACGTTGGCGATGCCGACATCCTGCTTCCAGGGCTGCCCAGCGTGAACGCGACGGCCGGGAAGCGGCCGAACCTGGTGCGGAACGTCCATCCCCAGAAGGCGCCAGTAGGCGTTCCGGCGAGCGATCTGCGCGTCCGGCCGCAGGAGGCTGGTGAGACCAGTCAGGTGGAACAGCGGCGGATCGCGGAAGAACAGCTCCTCGGTCGCCCTGAGCCACATCTGGCTCGCGACGCTCGGCGTCTCGAGCGTCTCGCCAACGGCAAAGCGCCGCACGATCTCGGCGAAGATCTCGACGATTCCCGTGCTCTCGATCACGTACGCGTAGATGAGGTGCTCCCACGGCAGCGCAAGCGAGTTCCCGGACACGATTACGTTCTCGCCAGGAGCCGCTGGGAGATAGAAGCCTGGAGCCCATCCGGGGCCCCCTTGGTCGATGCCGGACGCGAGGCCGTTGTCAAAGGGGTTGGTTTGGGGGCCGGTCGGCAGGGCCAGGGCAGGGACAATGTTCGGGTCGCCGAGAAACGGCGTTTGGGGGCTCAGGTTGGCGAACGTGGCGTTTGCGGCAAACGCCCAGACCTGCTCTAGCCACTGGCTCAGCTGATACGGGTGGATCTGGAAGACGCCTGGGTTATAGGTCGGCGGTGGTGGCGGTGGCGGGCTGGTTAGGGTGGGGTCGCGAAGAAGACGCTCGAGCGTGCGAAACATGCTGATCACCTGTCCTCGTCGTCGGCGCGTGCAACCGGCAGTCCGCCGCGCGCCAATTGTCGGTTCTGGGTCTGAAGGGCGGGCCCGAGCCCGAGGTACAACGGATAACCCCGCCCGTCGCGGATCTCGAGTCGGCGGATTTGGCTTACCCGAGGTAGTGAAACCGGGACCACGACGCGCGGCGGTCGCTCGCCGGCGGGAACGTCGGCTTCGGCGACCTTGCCGTCCTCGGTGGTAACAACGAGCGTCCAGCCCCGTCCGGTCTCCTCGAAGTGGCCGGCGAGGATCCAGATCTTGTCTGGATCGTCATCGTCGCCGAATTCACGGTCCGCCTGGAACATCGACGCCGTTCCAGTGCGCCCGAGCATCGTGCGCCAGGCGTCGTAGGTGAGAACCAGCTCTCGCTGCTCGAGTCGCTCGGCGGCGTCGTAGTCGTCCGCGACCGACGCCATCACCGGGAGCCGCGGGGTGTCGGCTCGGCGCGCCCGAAATGCTGCGAGGGCCTCCTCCGAGTGGCGCTCGGCAGCGGCAGCGGCGGCTTCACGCGCCTGGACGTTCTCCTCAATCAGTCGATAGATCGTGGCGCGGTCCTCGCGAGCCAGCTCCCGTGCTTCGGCGCTCTCCTCGAGCGCCCGATCGGCGAGGGACGTGACGGCCTTCACGAGTTCGCCCATCTCCTCGGTGAGCTTCTTCAGCATCCGTTCTTCGGCGGCGGCCGCAGTGCCATTCGGTTTGCTGGCGGGGCGAGATGGTGGCGGTGTCATCGGTGTCTCCCGGTTGTCGGTGTCCTGGTCACGCGGCAGCTGCCAGCGGTTCGCTGCCGAGCCGCTCGAGCCAGGCCTCCAGTTGTGAGGCGAGCTGCGGAGCGCGGTCGGGTGTGACGGCGGCTTCGAGCGTGTTGAAGGCGAGGATTCGCAGCGACTCGTGACGCTGCAGGTAGGTCGAGGTGTAGAGCGAATCGCCGGCGCGATCGGCGAGCGCCCGCAGCTGGTCGGTCCGCACACGGCGCGGATCGCAGAGCTGGCTCAGCGCCCGCCCGCCGAACGCGTGCATGGGTGTGCGCGTGCACACCTCCACCAGGTCACGAAGGTGCGGCAGGCTTTCCTCGGCGACGCGGCGGGGACCGGTTGGAGCGAGCTCGAGCGGATGACGCGCGATCCAGACAGCACGCAGCCGATCCCACGGGCCGGATCCAAACCAGCTTTGGCAGAGCTCGGTGTTGAACATCACGCGCAGCCACGCGAACGGATGGGGATCGCCGAACGCCATTGAGAACACCTGTCGCGTCGAGCCGTCCACCACGTTGGCGAGGGCGGGGACCGGGCTGTAGCCGAGAAGGACGAACGCGCCGACGTCGGCCGCCACTTCGTTGGCCCACTGACGCCAGGCGTCGGCCGCCGCCGTCGAGTGTGGGAGCAGCCTCCTGTACAACGCCTCGCGCAGCTCCTGGTTCCACCCGGTGAGGTGCGCAACCTGGTGAAACGTCTCGTGGGTGAGCGACGTCGGACGCTGGAGGTTGTGCCTCGTTATCTTGATCGCGGCTGCAGGTGAGAGCGCACCGCTGTCCCACAGTCTCACTCCGGCACGGAGAATCGACGCTCCCAGCCCTTTGTCGAGGTAGGTGAGCACCGGAGGCGAGTCGATCCCCAAGGGCTTGAGGAATGCGTCCAAGCTGTCGACGGCGATGCTGTCGAGCCCGCGGAGCAAGCGCCCGAGTCGCGGCGTGGTGCGGGTGTTGACCGCCTCGGCGTAGAAGTCGATCACGGTCTCAGCCTGGGTGTAGCGGCGGCGGAAGGCCAAGGTACGCTCGCGAAGGTGGTCGATCTCGGCTTGCGATCGGATCCCGGCCACGGCCGACGCCAGCTGATCGGCCTCCCGTGCCATCGCCGAGGCGATGCTCGTCAGCTGGATGCGGACGTGGCGGTCGAGGTAGCGCTCCAGCGATGCCCACGCCGCGGGTGCCGCCAGCGATTCGAGATCGCCCAGCGAATGCGCAGCCGCTCGCCAGTGCGCCACCTCGCTGGCAAGCTGGGTGCGCTGAACGACAAGCTCCAGGTCAGACGCCATGTCTCCGGTGAGGCTCGTGCTGATGGAGTCCAGGCTCCTGGGGCTGCCGGTGCCGGTACGGCTCCTCTGGACGAGGTTCGTAGGCCGGCTCGGCGGAGGGCGGGTGCGGGGCGTACCCCACGGCGCCGGGTGCGGGCGGGAACGTCGGCCGCGCGGGGCCGACATGGGGCACGCCCGGTCGGTATCCAGGCCGGACGCCGACGATCGCCCCGTGGGGGTGAGGCACCCCGGTTCCGTGGGCGCCCACGTCCACGATGAACGTGATCGTCACCCCCTGGGCTGCATGCTGGGCCGCGGTCATGAGCTCGGCGCGCCGGTTGCGGAGGAAGCCGCTTAGGGCGCGGGTGATTGCCTCGGTGACGCCCAGGGAGAAGCGGACGGCGCTGCCCTCGGTGAATGGGCGCCCGGGCAGCGGCGTGCGGTGGCGCAGCAGGCGTGCCGTGAGCACCGGGGGGAGGGTGTGGTGGTAGGAGTGCTTTATCAGCGCCAAGGCCGAAGGCAGTTGATTTCCCTGCAGTGCGGCTGCCAGCCGTTGGCTCTCGCGCTCGCTGAGGTGAATGTGAACGTGAAGCGAGGGGGTCGGGTGCCTGTGGATGGCGACGGCGACTCGGTGGCGTGGTCGTGCCGAAGTCGCGCGTACCTGCCCCGGGAGCCTGAGGCGGAAGAACCGGTGGCCCCCGACGAGCGGGCGGGCTAGTCGTGCGGCGCTGGTCGAGGGGTGCGGGACGGTGTGATCCACCGGCACCGTGACGGGCGCACGTGATGCGATGCCGGCCCCCGGCGACACGACCGGCGGAGCGGCGGACGGCCCCGCCGATGCGTGGGGCTCCCGCGAATGGTAGATGTGATGCGGCGGCGCGAGCGGGCGCCCGAGTCCGGGCTCGCGCAGCAACATCGCGGCGGCTTCAGGGGTTAGTGGATGGAAGTCGCTGAGGGCTTCGCTGATCGGGGTCTCACCCTCGCCCTCGAACTGCGCGATGTGCCCGAGATGCGTCGCACCGGGCATCGCCTCGTACAGATGCACCTCCGCGTTTGCGGGCCAGCTGGTGACTCCCCGGTCGAGCAGAACTGTCTCGATCGTTCCGCCGTCGGCGGTCGGAATCGCCCTCGCGACCTGTCGCGTGATCGGGACGAGCATCACCTTGCTGTACTTCTTGTAGCGATAGCGCGGCCGCGCGGAGCGGGGCATCAGCACCCACACGCCACGCTCCCCCGCCGTCTCCAGTTGCGGCAGATCGGATCGCAGGAACTCGGCGGGTATGTGGTGACTGGCCGCTTCGGCGAACGCCTCTTGAAGCTCGGCCTCGAGCCGCAGGGTGTCCTCAAACGCCTCCGCCGGCAGCTTGAGAACGCGATCAACCGTCTCCTCGACGGTTGCCGCGAGAGCCTCTCCGGCCAACGTCTCGGCGTGTTCGGGAGCCTCGAAGCCGATCAGCGACAGGCCCACATCGACGAGCGGTCGTGCCAGCGCGCGGGCTGCGTCGGCACCGACGAAACGTTGGATCAGGCCGGCGATCTTGTCCGCGAGGAAGCCGACGAGCTTGTCGCGCCCGCCGATCAGGCGGAGGCCGAGCTGGATGATCGGCCGCACGGCGAGCAGGATCGGAAGGAACTGCTCCAGCTCTGCCACCGGTGGCTGTCCCGGGGGGAGCTGCGTCAGCTGCTCGGCGAGTCGCGCCCGCGCATCGTCGAGCTCCGACAGCGGGGCCGCTCCGGGATGCTCCATCTCGGCCTCGAGCTCTCCCACGATCCCTTCGCCTTCTGCTTCGCTCTCGGCGAACATCAGCCGCGCGGCGGCCACGTCGAACTGGTTGGCGAGCCTCGGCTCCGACTCAGCCAGTGCCTCCGCCTCCGCCTCCGCCTCGGCCTCGGACTCGCCGAGCAGGCGTCGTGCCAGATCCCGGGCGGTGTGCTGCACCGGTTTTGGGAGCAGGCCGATAGCCGTATTCAGCACCCCTTCGAGGATCGCCTTCGCGACCCCGCCGAGCTTCGAGAGCAGGAAGCGGATCGGCGCCGAAATGACCTTTCCCACGGTCTGAATGCCTTTCTTGGCCAGTCGAACCGCGCCGCTCACGAGCGACTTCGCCTTGTTGAAGAGCCCGCCGAGGAAGTTCTCGAACGCGGGTGCCATCACACCGGTGTCTGGTCGGAGCGACTCGAGGAGCGTCTCCAGTTCGGAGTCGCGAAGCGTTTCGAGCTGCTCGCCTTCAAGGCGGTCGGCCATGTTCTCGAGCATTCGGTGCGCCTCTTGGCGCAGCGGCTCGATCCACGCCTCGAGCTCGCTCATCGCCATGGCCGGCGCGGCCTCGGCGGAGGACCAGGTCGTGCCCGATGCCAAGTGAAGCCCGGCGGCCTCGTCGATCAGTTGCGCGACCGCTTCGTCGAATTGCTCGCTTTCGAGCTCGGCCAGTAGCTCACGAAACGCGCCGGCTTCCTGCTCGGCTTCGGAGACCTCGGAGAAGCTGGTGTGAAAGGGCGATTCCAGAACGCTCGACATCTGCGCCTCGCCGTATGCCTCGGCTTCGCCGACCTCCGGCTCGGTGCGAAACGGTGACTCGAGCTCGCTCGAGCCCTCGCCGTGGGGTGCGGTCCCGTCGACGAGTACCTCGTGGCCGTACTCGGACTCCGACAACGTTGCTTCGTTCCAGGGCGCCTCGAACACGCTCACCTTGACACCTCCTCGGAAGTCAGACTCAGATCCGACAACACTTTTCGTCTCGTGTGCAATTTCCTGATGTTCAGACAGATGTGTCCGCGTTCCCGTCCGCTCCGAGCAGCTGAGAGTCGCCCGTGTTCGGCGGGATCTCGTCCTCGAGAACCCGAAGTAACTCCAACACGCCCGAGAAGGAGATCGGCTCCCCACGAAGCTCGGTTCTGATCACCCCCTCCAGATGTCCATCCGCGGTCCGGGAGATGTCCGCGATCAATCGCATGGGTGCCTCGCTCGCCGCCGTCCGCCAGGTGCTGTCGCATGGCGCTAGTTTCGCTTGATCGACGCCTCGCGTCTCCAGGGCTTGACCCTGGATGTGACCCTAGTTGTGGACCCCAGGTTTGAGTCCCCCGGGCCGCCAAGGCGTGACGCCAGCTCTCCTCGTCGGCTGACATCGAGCTTGGTGAAGATGTTGCGCAGGTGAAACTCGATTGTCTTGACGCTCAGGTAGAGGGCGTCAGCCGTTTCCCGGTTGGATCGACCCTGGGCGACGAGTCGAGCCACCGCCAGTTCGGCCTGCGTCAAGCCGAGCTCGCCTGGAGTACTGCGATGGCGAATCTCGGCGCCGCACGCCGCCAGCGCACGGTCGCACACGTCAACGTAGGGGAGAGCGCCCAACCCCACGAGCCGTGCGTGCGCGGTGCGTAGCAGCCCGATCGCTTCGGCACGACGGCCGACGGCGCGGAGTCGACCGGCATCCCCGATCTCGACGAGGGCGAACTGGAAGGGCAACTGAAGCCGTCGAGCGGCGGCTCGAGCCGCGCGGAAAGCGCGCTCCGCTTGCCGGTGGTTGCCGCGGGCGCAGGCCAGGTTGCCGGCCAGTCGAGCGGCCGACATGATGTCGGAGGCTGACGCGGTCGCCCGGTGTCCGGATGTGAGCTCGCCGAGGGCAACTTCGGCGAGGCCGTACTCGCCCAACGCGGTGAGCGCGTCGACCTCAAGCACCCGCCAATCGAAGATTCCGCTGGCCCCCAGGACTTCCGGTCGCCCACTCGCCCTGACCTCGCGGGCCGCCCGGACGACTTCGTCGTGCTCGCCGCGAGCCGATGCGAGGCTTGCGCGTGCGGTCGCGACAGCAGCGAGCCCCATTGCCGATCTGATCAAGCCCGGGGCTTCGCGCGCCGCCTCGAGGTGCGACACGGCCCGCGTCCAGTCGCCTCGGGCAGCGGGGGCACGGGTGGCAAGAGCGTGAGCGAAGCCAAGGTTCCACAGACCCTCACGTTGCTGAGCGAGGCCCACGGCTCGCTCGCCGTGGTGGAGAGCCTCATTCCACGCGCCGAGGCGAAACTCGGCGTTGGCCAGCCAGGACAGGCACTGACTGCTGTTCCGGCCGGCGATCCCGGCCGCGAGTCGATCCGCGACGGTGGACAGGTCGGCGACCACGGACGCCAGATCGTCAGACGCGATCCTGGCCACTCCGCGAGCCGCGAGCAACTCTGTCTCGTCAACCGGGACGTCGCCCGGGAACTCCGGCAGCGCCAGCGACGCGAGCGCCTCGGTCTCTCTACGGGAGAGGGTCAGCGTGATCGCCCGCAACGCAATCGCCTGGCGCTTGAGGGCGGGCGCAGGCCCCGAGGCCTGCTCGGCTTTGTCACTCCATCTCAGCGCGTCATCGAGCCTGCCCTCCAGCGCGCACAGCGACGCCAGGAGCAGCGCGGCACGTGCCCCGACAAGCGGCTCGCGCGTCGGGTCGTGTGTTCGCCATCCGGTCTCGAGACCCGCGCGCGCGGCGGTGAATCGGCCCGCCAGAAGGTCGATCTCGCCCGTGATGACCGTCCGCCGTGCACTCATGGGAAACGCCTCGTCGGAGGCGAGCAGGGCGTCCGCCTCGACCACGGAGCCGCTATCCAAAAGCAGTTCGACCGCGTCCAGCTCGCGGCGATCTCGTTCGGCGAGTTGAATCGTTGCGGCGGAGGACTGCGCCAGCCAGGCGGCAGCCTGAGCCGGCTGACCCCGGCCGAGGGCCCGGACTGCCGCCTTCTCCAGGTCCACGGCGAGCTGGTCGTCACGGCCGGCGGACGCAGCAGCGCGATGCGACAGGCTTTCGTTCTCGTCATCCACGACAAGCTCGGCGGCGCGCGCGTGCATTCGCCGTCGGCGGGCCGGACCGAGATCGTGATAAACGGCGGAATGGACGAGCGCGTGGGGAAACCCGATCTGAGTCGCCGGGCCGGTACGCGTCTCCACCAGAAAGCCGGCCTCGAGCGCTTCCTCCAAAGCCTCGAGCGGATCCGGGATCCGTGCCAGTGCACCGGCGACATCGAACTGGCAGCGACGCCCGAGAACGGCGGCCGCACTGACAAACTGTTGCGTGTCGAGGGCTAACGCCGCGAGACGGCCCAGCACGAGGTAGGCAAAATCGCGCGGCGCGGGCAAACGCTCAACTCCGCTCCAGGCGGCCGGATCGAGCTCTTCGAGCAACGCGCAGCAGTGGAGAGGGTTTCCAGCGGTGTGCTCGATGAGTCGGATCGCAGCCCACCTCGACAGGTCCGCGACGCCAATGGCCAAAGCCAACATCACCAGCTCGTCGACGTTCAGGCCGGCCAGGCGAAGGCGGGTCACGCGGCTGTCATGTGAGAGGAACCGCTGCCAGTCCTGACCGAGCCTGACGAACTGACTCGGTTGGACCGCGAACACAGCGAGCACCGGGTCCGCCCTGATTTGCCGCAGGGCGTGGAGCAGAGCCACCGCCGACGCTCGGTCGGCCCACTGCAGATCGTCGACGAGCAGCACGATGAGATTTGTGGCCGGCTGCAACTCGCGCAGCAATCCGGTGAAGCGGTCAGCGACGGCAAATAGCTCCTGACCGCGACGGTCAGCCAGGCCGCCGGGAGCCGGCGATGCTTGCTCAGCGGCGGTGACGAGCTGACCGATGAGGCCGAGCGAGACGAGGGACTCGTCCTCGTCGCAGGTTGCGCGCAGAATCAGGGCATCGGAAAGCGAATCGCTGAATTCCGCTAACAGAGCCGACTTGCCGATGCCTGGGTCGCCCTCGACCAGGACGATCTGTGACCGGCCGGACGCGGCGGTTTCAGTTCTCTCCTCGAGCGCGGCCAGCTCCTGGTCGCGACCGACAAATCGATTCCGTTGTGGATCGGACATTGCCCGTGAATGTCACGGGCGTCACTCACAACGCCAAGCTGTCACTACCTCGCTGGTGCGCCAGCCGAGTAGTTCCACGACCATTACGACCCCCGGTTCTAAAGGTCATGCCCCCGTTTGGCCGTATGGACGACAGGCCAAGCAACGCGCCCCGGACGGGTCCACGCGGACGAGACCGATTCGTTGCACCTGTCACCATACCATGTGTCGCCGGGGCGATGGCGATTCTTGGTGAATAACGGAGATGTCAGCGCGCGGCTTCGAGCACCGCCCGCGCCGCGTTGTGACCGGGTATGCCGCTCACCCCGCCACCGCGCCGGGCGCCGGCACCGCACAGCCAGACGTTGGCGTGCTCGGTCTCGACGCCCCACCGATGCACGTCCGCTTCTGACTCGGCGAAGGGCCAGGCCAGGTCGCGGTGGAAGATGTGACCGCGCGGCATCCCGAGCTCGGCCTCGAGCTCGGGCGGGGTGAGCGCCTCGAGGCAGGGCATGCCGTCGGGCCCGCGGAGCAGGCAGTCCTCGAGCGGTTCGGCGAGCACTGAGTCGACCGATCTGAGCGTCGCCTCCACGGCTTGGAGTTTGGCTCGCGCCGCGTCGCCGGCGAACAGCCGAGCCGGCATGTGCAGGCCGAACAGCGTCATGGTGTGGACGCCCTGGGCCTGCAGCTCGGCAGACAGGATGCTGGGGTCGGTCAGCGAGTGGCAGTAAACCTCGCAGGGAGGGAGGGATGGGATCTCGCCGGCGCTCGCCTCGCGGTAGGCATGCTCGAGCTGCTCGTAGCCCTCGTTGACGTGGAACGTCCCGGTGAAGGCATCGTCGGGGCTGACGCTCGCGTCCGGCAGGCGCGGGAGGCGCCGGAGGAGCATGTTGATCTTGAGCTGCGCGCCCTCGGGCGGGGCCTCGGCCAGCGCGTGCGTTTCGCCCATGAGCGCACGCAGGACGGTCGGGGCGACGCCGGCCAGCACGTGTCGAGCGCCGTAGCGGCGACCGTCGGCGCAGGTCACCTCGGCGCTGCGTCCGTCGGTGCCGATCGCGACCGCCTCGGAGCGCGTCACGAGCTGCGCGCCGGCGCCACGCGCGGCGTCCGCCA
>DATBYI010000786.1:0-2224 GCA_036513815.1 Solirubrobacteraceae bacterium | reverse complement strand
CTCGGGGGTGTGCGCCAGCGCCGCGGCGAGCAACGCGGCACTTAGCCGGCGGTCCTCCTTGCGCGCGGCGTGGACGAGCCGGCGGGCGTTCCGCGCGTGCGCCGCGCCGGACGAGTTCACGAGCAGGCCCAGCAGGCGCTTGGTCTCCGGCCAGCGCTGGACCGCATACTCCTCGTGCACCTCGCGCGTGTACTCGGCCATCCGCCAGATCCAGGCGTTGGCCTGATCGCGGCGGCCGATCCGGCGTTCGGCGAGGGCCTGGAGCATGATCTTCACGCCTTCGCGGCGCTCCTCACGGGGCCAGCCGGCCATGATGTCGATCGCGGTGTCGAAGGCCTCGGCGTCGCGACTCGACGAAATCTCCTGGAGCGCTCGGAGCCGGAGCTGGGAATTGCGATTCCGCTGGACCGCGGTGAGCAGGAATCTGCGCTTCAGCTCCCCGCCACGGTCGAAATGGAGCATCGCCTTGGCTCGGCGCCAGCCGTTGGGCGCGACTCGCGCGCCGGCCAGCGCGGCCCACACGTGCTGCTCGCCGTAGTCGAGGTGCTCGACCGCGATCCGCCACAGCTCGCGCTCGAAGACCTGTGCGCGCCGCTCGGGATCGGGCGTCACGGGCAATACGCGGCGTTCGACCCGGACCCGGCGACCGCGGCCACGACGCACGGGACCGACGACGATCGCGCCACCGCGGTAGACGTCCCGGTCGAGCAGCGAGTGCAAGGTCACTACGGGGTCGTCGTGCTTAGTCGCAGGGTGGACGAAGTCGATGACGATCCCGGCTTCCTTGCCCGGGTGGCGGCGTGTGACGCGACCCACGCGCTGCTGATAGATCCGCTTGGAAGCCGTCGGCGCCAGGTGCATGCAGATCGTCGCGCGTGGGCTGTTCCAGCCCTCGGCGAGCAGCTGGGCGTTCACGAGCACGTCGATCTTGCCCGACTCGTAGTCGGCAAGGATCCGGGCCAGCTGACGCTTGGGCGTCTCACCGGACACTCCCTTGGCCTTCATCCCGATGTCCTGGAACGCCTTGGCCACGTTGTAGGCGTGGCGGACGCCGGCGGCGTAGACGACGCCGGGCACGTTGTTGAAGCGCGTCTTGTAGAGGTCGGCGATCGCCATGTTGAAGGGCGTCTGGTCGAGCAGCTCGGCCAGCATCTCCTGGTCGAACTCGGTGTCCACCTCGCCTCGCCGCAGCGGCACCTTGGCGATGGTCCTGACCCCCGGGCCGGGCGGGATGCGGATGCAGCGCAGCGGCGAGATCACGCCCCGGCGCGCGGCCTGGGCCAGGTCGAAGCGCGAGGTCTGGGTCGGGAAGAGGTCGGTGACGTGGCGCGCGATAAGCGCGCCGGTGGCGGTCATCCCGATGAAGATCGGGCCCGACCAGGCGCGGATCGCGCCCGAGGTCTTCTCGCCCAGGGCGGTGTGGGCCTCGTCGCAGATGACGATCGTGTAAGCGTCGGAGATCTTGCCCGCGTTGCGCACGAACCACTGGTAGGTCTCGACCGTGACCGGACCGCTCGAGTTGTCCTTGCCGGCCAGGAGCGGCGCGCAGATGCGGTCGCGGTAGCCGCGGTCGCGCAGTTCGCCGTTGAACTGGTCGACCAGGTTGCGCCGGTGGGTGAGGATCAGGACGCCGCCGGTGCGCGAGGCCTCGACGAAGCCGAGCGCGGCCACGGTCTTGCCGGCGCCGGTGGCGTGCTCGAACCAGAACCGCCGGTCGGCGTTCGGGTCCTCGGGGGCCTCTTCCAGCTGGACGTCCTCGTCGAGCTCACCGTCGTCTTGCCAGTCCTGGGGCTCCTCGTCCTCCACCTCGCCGTCCTCGAACTCCTCGTCGGTGTCCCCGGAGTCCTCGTCGTCCAGGATCGGAGCCGAGGCGAGCTGGGGCGGCTCTTGGACCGGTGCGGGTGGCGCGGCGCCGTTGGTGCTGGCGCTGCCGTTGCCATTCCGCTGGGCCTCGGCCAGCAGGGCGGTGAGCGTGCCGGAAAGGGCGTCGACCTGGTGGGCCGAGAGGACCGTGCCGTCGGCTAGGTGCGGTTCCTCCTCGGAGAGCAGACGCTCGAGCCCGAGCAGGAGGGAGAACTGCCGCCGCCACTCGATCGATGGGGTGGTTGCCCCCGTCTCGGTCTCGGCCAGCGCGGCGTCAAGCGCGCGCCGGCGCGCCGAGCCAGGGGCCAGCGCGTCCTCGAGGGTCTCGCCCTCGTAGACGAACTGCTCGCGCGTAAAAAGT
>DATBYI010000785.1:0-4278 GCA_036513815.1 Solirubrobacteraceae bacterium | reverse complement strand
GCTCAGTGGCGCCGAGCTCGACAACTCGATGGTCCTGGCCGGGGCCGAGATCAGCCATCCCGGTCAGCGGATCGAGGCCAGCATCATCGGCGAGCACGCTGCGGTCGTGCGCACGTTCGCGCTGCCGCGAGGACTGCACCTCCGGCTCGAGCCGCACTCGCGCGTGACGCTCAGCTGATCTGCTCGCGTGCCCGGCGCGCGCGTTCAGGCAGCGCGGAGCTCGACCCTGGGCGCGACGGCCGCGATCCCGGTCCCGAGCGAATCCGAGCGGTCGGTAACCACCGCGACCGCCTCGCTGCGCGAGCGCACGCCAAGCTTGTTGTACGCCGAGGAAAGATGGCTCTTGACCGTGCTCTCGGCCAGGAACATCCGCGCGCCGATCTCCTGATTGGTGAGGCCCATCACGACCATCGCGAGGATCTGCCGTTCGCGGGTGGAAAGTGAAGGTCTCTCCACTGACTCGCGCATGTCGCGCGGCACGACAATCTGGCCGGCGAACACGGCGGCCACGGTCGGCGCGAGCGCCTGCTCGAGCTGATCGGCGAACACGAACCCATCGATGCCACCGTCGAGCAGTCGCCGCATGGTCCGACGATCGGCGGATTCGCAGACGGCGACGATCAGCAGATCGGGGGTGTCGCGCTTCAGCTCCTTGAATCGCTCCAGCTGCTGTAGCGAGACGCTCTCGCAGTAGACGATCAGCTGACGCACGCCCGTTCCCCAGCTGAGAAGCTCTGAGAGCGAGGGACCCGAGTGTGTCGTCAGGTCCAAGCAGGCCGAGAGTGCTTGGTCGATACGGCTGCGGGCTGGGCGCGGACCGAAAGCGAGGACGAGCTTGGCCGGCGCCTCGTCAAGCTTCTCGGCGAAGCTCCCTGTTTCGGTGACTGTCACGTGAAGTTAACGGACCCTTAGCCATCGCACTTGCGCGGCGACGCACGAGGTTGCCGATCCGACGCCGGTTCCGCCGTTCAGACGGCGGCGAGGCCCTGGTGAGGCACGAGTTCGCTCGTCGCCGCGGTACCGCCGAGGAAGACCTCGGACCCGCCTGAGCGAAGCGACTCGTCGGCGGCCTCGGCGACCCGGACGACGCTGAGCGCCAGAGCGGTCTGGTACTCCATCGAGTCGCCGGCGCGTATCGCGTGAACGAAGTCGCCCAGCTGGGACTCGACCGGCTCGTAGGACTCGATCCCCGGTGAGACGATGTCTGCACCGCGACGCGCGAGATGGTATTCACCAAATCCCGCCCCGGCCTGGTCCGCGACACCGCAATCGAACAGCCGGACGGGCTCCGGCCCGTGGTCCTCGTACACGACCATGCGCTCGCTGCCGACGACCACGGTGCGGCACAGCTTGCTCGGTGCGAGCCAGCTGAGCTCGACGTTGACGACGATGCCGGACGCGAAGTTCATCGTGACGAAGGCCACGTCGGCGATTCCCGCCATCACGGAGTCACGCCCGACCGCGCGCACGCTCGTGGGCATCTCGCTCAGCCAGTAGAGGAGGATCGAGAAGTCGTGCGGACCGAGGTCCCAGATGACGCTCGCGGCCGCCTGGTTGACCCCCAGGCTCACACGGCTCGAGGAGATGCAGAAGATGTCGCCGAGTGTCCCGGACTCGATCATCCGCTTGACCGCACGGACGGGTGGGCTGTAAAGGAACGTATGGCCGCCCATCACGATGCGGTGGCGCGCCCGGCCGACGGCGGCGAGGTCCTCCGCCAGATCGGCGGACATCGCCAGCGGCGTCTCGACGAACACGTGCTTCCCCGAGTCCAGGACGAGCATGGCGAGCTGGTAGTGCGTCTCGGCTGGGGTCGCGAGGACGACGGCGTCGACGCCGGGATCGGCCAGGATACGGTCGAGGCGCGTGGTCACGCGGGCGTCTGGATGCCGGCGCCGGCACCGCGCCAAGCGCGATGAATCGATATCGCAGATCCAGCGCACCTGCACGTCGAAGTTGTCCCCGAGGACGCGCAACAGCTTCTCTCCCCAGTTGCCCAGGCCAACCACGGCGACGCCCACTTGCCGAGCCGCCTGCGTATCGTCGTCGAGCATGAGTGACACAGTGGATTGCAGCATCTGGTGCTCCCAGTCAGTCCGGCGTAGTAGCGACCTTGCGCGCACCCGCATTCCCGCGCGCGCCCACTATCTGCGCGATCGAGCTTGACGCGGATCGCGCCGCCATATCGCGGCGCGATTGCTGCCGGTGCCCCAAACGATCCATCCTTGATGCCCTGTGCGGAATGTATGGCAACCCGACGGGGTCTATGAATAGGGCGTTACGCCCATGACTCGTTCAACCTGCTGAACGGGGCTTGGATCTATAATTCGGTTTGGGGGTTGGCGCACACGAGCTTGCGTGCAGCGAAGTTCGAAGGGGGCCACTAGTAGCGATGACATTTCGATGATGGAAGCCGTGCGACAGGACGAGTCCATTCGCGTCCTGGTCGTCGATGACCATGACCTGTTCCGGGCCGGGCTCTCGTCGTTGCTCGCCATGCAGCCCGACATCGAGGTGGTGGCGCAGGCGTCAGGCGGCCGGATGGGCGTCCGGCTCGCGGACGAGCTGCGGCCCGACGTCGTGATCATGGATCTGCGCATGCCGGATGTCGAAGGCCCCGAGGCGACCCGAGCGATCCTTGAGCGAAACCCGGGCGCGCGCGTGCTCGTGCTGACCGTCGCCACCGACGACAGCGACGTGGAGGCCGCGCTCGAGGCCGGCGCGTGCGGATTCATTGCGAAGGACACGCCGGTCGGTGGGGTCGCCGTCGCGGTACGCGCGGCGGCACAGGGCGTGGCCTGGCTTTCTCCGCGCGCCGCCGAGCTCGTCCTGGGGCGAGTCAGGCAACGCGCCGCCGAGCCAGAGTTCGACGTCGGAGCCGAAGAACAGCTCTCGGCTCGCGAGCTCGACGTGCTGCGCCTGATCGCGCGCGGGATGGAGAACGCCGACATCGCCGCAGCGCTCGCGATCAGTCCCCGTACGGCGAAGAACCACGTCTCGAACATCCTGGCCAAGCTCGGCATGCCGAGCCGGGTCCAGGCCGCGATCTACGCGGTCCGCCGCGGGCTCGACTGATCCGATTCGCCGTCGGGGCCCGCGTTGCGCTGGTCGCGCGCCAGCACGAACCCCATCGCGAGCCCCGTCTGCCCGTGTGCCTGCGCGTCGCGGAGCTCGTCGATCGCCTGGCGCAGGTGCCAGCTTGCTCGAGCAACGTGCCCCTCCCGGTTTCCGTCATCCGGCACGTTCGGGAGCACGTCGATCGACTGGAGCGTCATGAGCGCGTCGCAGGTCGTTTCAAGGGCCACCCCGATGCGGTCGAGGACGGGCAGGTAATCACGGGGGTGGGTCATGGGCAGAACCGAATCGAGACATCCTGCCGCGGCACGTTTGGTCGGACAATGAGCCGAGTGGTCCCGCAGCGTTCAGGCGATCTGCACGCCGCGGATAGGCCGCGTGGCGCGTAGGCCACCCGGCCGGCGAGGCCCACGGGCCGGCGATTCTAGGCCGCGCCTGGCACGCGATCGTCGCGCATCAACGCCGCGCGATCGTCGACGCCCAGTTTGCGTACGAGTTGCGAGATGTGGCGCCTGACCGTGACGGGCGCGATCGACAGCCGGTCGGCGATCTCCGCCGTGCTTTGCCCGCGCCGGAGCATCCCAAGCACCTGGCCTTCGCGCATCGTCAGTGCGTCGGTGCCAGGGCCGCCGCCACGCAGTTCCAGCAGCAGCTCGAGAACCATCGCCCGGGGCACCACCGCCTCGTGCGCGGCGATGGCCTTGACGACACGCCTCAGGCGCTCCGCATCGACCGCTCCCGGCACGTAACCGACGGCGCCGGCGCGGATCGATTCGAGTAAGTCATCCACGTCGTGTGACGGGGTGAGGAGCACCACCGCGGCGTTCGGCGCGGCGCGGGACACGCCGCGGACCGTGGCGATCGCGCCGCCCGGAATGTCGTGGCCCACGAGACACACGTCCGGCTGCTCGCGCATGGCCGCGCGGATCGCCTGCTCAGCGTCGCTCGCCTCGGCGCAGACATCGACGGTTCCGTCGAGGGCCATCCGAATCCCGAGACGGGTGGGCTCCCAATCGGCGATCAGGAGCCTGGTCCGCTCCGTCACGGGAGGACGACCTCGAGCTCCGTGCCTCCCTGCGGAGCTCGGCGGACCGTCATGTGGCCACCTAATGCGCCGGCGCGCTCCCGCATGCTGCGGATGCCGAAGCCCTCCGGGGTCGAGCCCCGGTCGCCGATCGGGATCCCGCAACCGTCGTCGACGAC
>DATBYI010000784.1:0-2631 GCA_036513815.1 Solirubrobacteraceae bacterium | reverse complement strand
GTCTTGAGCTCCACCCGCCCGCGGCGGTGATATCGACGGACCAAGTTGCGGGCGATCCCGTACACCCAGCCGCGCGCTGACTCGTCGGTCGCGCCACGGAACCCGTCGAGACTAACCAGCGCCTGCGCGAACGTCTCGGCGGTGAGATCGGCCCGGTGGCCATATCGGGCGTCTGAGCGCGGATCCAGCGCTCGACCGCGACCGCGTGGCGACGGTAGAAGTCGCCGAAGGCGTCGGGATCGGTCGGCGCTGCGCGCAGCAGCTCGATGTCGCTGTCGACAGGCTCGAATCCGTTCATTACAGAGGGAGTGCCAGCTGGCGCGAAACTGTGACACTCTTCCGCGCCCGGAGCCGGTGGTTCTTCCGCGGCTAGGCGCCGAGCCGCCGAGCGCCATGCGAACTAGAGTCACGGGCCGTCGCTGACCGACCGCGTACTTGGGCTCGGCGCTGGCTCGCTCGCCGAGTTCTCGTCCAGGGCCTGGCCGGCGGCTAGGCTGGCTCTCCACGTGAGCGTCTATGTGGACAACGCGTTCGTGGCCGGCGACTGGGGACGGTGGACCGGGGGCGGGCACCTGCAGGCGGACAGCCTCGAGGAGCTGCACGCATTCGCCGAGCGTCTCGGGCTGCAGCGGGCGTGGTTCCAGTCCAAGCCCGGCCGACCCGAGAACGACCACTACGACCTGGGTCGGAGAGGGCGCGAGCTCGCCCTGGAGCTCGGGGCGATCGACGAAGACCGGGCGGCTGGCGCACGGCGGCGGAAGGCGCTCCGTAAGCGGAAGGCTTCTACAGACCCCGCCGGCGGGCCCGAAGCCTCAACCCCTCACGAGGTGGCCAGCTCCAATCGTGCGTAGATCGTCCATTACTATCGCGGCCTGATACCGATGGACGAATCGTGAGTCTGAGCCCGGCTGAATGGTCGTCGGATGACGGATGTGGCGGAAGCGCTGGCTCACGCCCCGGAACGCACTCAGGACCTGCTCGCCGACGCAGGCGGGGGCGCGGCGTGGCGGGGTGCTTTCAACCTTTCCGAGCTAACGCCTCGCGTCGTCCAAGCGATTGACTCGATCGGGCAAGCGCTCGCCGCCGCGACGCCAGAGGACGGCGTGCCGTCATTCGACGCGCTTCTCGCCGGGTCCCAAGAGGACCGGCCCGACGAGCTACCACTCGACCGACTGGCTCGGCGCGTGCTGCGATCAGCGCTTGAACAGCTCCGCACCCGGCAGGGCGCGATTGCCCCGGGCCGTAATTGACGCCCACCTCTGCTGAGGTCCCCTTCGATGGAAACGGACGCCATGAGCAGACGGGGCACGGCCTGCCTGGCCATACCCCGTCCTTTCAGCCCCGCGTCCTTGCCGGACTTGCCCCATGATCAGCGCGGCTTCCCGCGCCATCGGCCGCTACCAGCTGAGAAGCACGGTCTGACCGGAGCTGTAGTTCTTCAGGAGCGTGCCCTGGATCTCGCACGAGGTCGCGACGAAGCCGAGGCGCTTGAGCGAGCGCATCTCCCGCTCCAACTGTGCGGCTGAAACGTGGCGGGTGGTGTGTCTCGTGGACATCTGGTTCGCGCCGGCGTCGCTGATCGCCACGACGCTCGTCGCCGCCACGCACACCGCGATAGCGGAAATCGCCCTCCGAGCGCGCCGACGGCTGCGCCCGCTGCGGGGCGAGGAGTCAGCGCCGAGGTTCTTGACGTGGCGGGCGCGGGCCGCGCCGTTGGCGAGCGCTTGCTGCTGCGAGTGGATCATCTCGGCGTGAAGGTTTGAATACATGGCGTCTCTCCTCGGATGGAAGCCGCTTGGCGGCGAGTTCTCCCGGTCGGTTTTGATCTGAGCGGGTCCGGGCTTGCAACGAGTACTCTGGCCCTCCCGAAGGGCGGCGCCCACGCCGGTTGACGCGCTGGTTCTGCGTCCTTTGACGCAGTCACTCGAGAACGACTGGCGACGCTACGCGGCGCCGTACGCGTGCCGTCGCAGCGCCTCGGCGTCGCGGATCAGCACGCTTCGCCGACCGGTGGCAATGCAGCCGAGCGAGCGCAGGGTGCCCAGCGCCTTGACGGTCGCCTCGCGAGATGCGCCACACCAGCTCGCGAGCTGCTCCTGCGAGAGGGGAAGGTGGACTTCGATCCCGTCGCCGGTCTCCTGGCCGAAACGCTCGCCGAGCTCCTGCAGCCTCCACGCCACGCGTCCGAGGGTGTCCAGCGCTGCGAACTCGAGCCGCTTGCGGTCCGCGTCGCGCAGGCGGGACGCGAGGATCCGGAGGAGCTCCATCGCCATGGACGGATCGGCGAGGGCCCGCGTGAGCGCCGTACCGGGCGCGACCGTCGCCTCCACATCGCCGACGGCGAGGGCGCTCGCGGACCGAGGAGCGCCGTCGAGCGCGGACAGGTCACCGATTACGTCGCCAGGCCCACGTAGCCCGAGCACGATCTCGCGTCCTCCGGGACCGATGCTGGAGATCATTACTTGGCCGTGCTCGATGACGAACACGCGTTCCGCAAGGTCACCCTCCGTGAACAACGCGTGGCCGGCGCGGAACCGCACGCGCCGGCCTTCTCCACGCAACGCGCCGGCCAGCAACTCGCCGGTCTCCGTTGGGCTCGACATCCGAACAGTGTGGCGAATGCGTGCCACG
>DATBYI010000783.1:0-5674 GCA_036513815.1 Solirubrobacteraceae bacterium | reverse complement strand
GGCCTTCTAAGCCATGGGTCGCAGGTTCGAGTCCTGCCGGGGGCGTATTCGGAATGTGGTCAGCCTAGGTTGGCGACGGTCACGCGCAGCCGGTCGAGCGCGGCGCGGGACAGGTCCGCCAGATCTTGGTCTTCGTCGGTCTCGATCCACGCTGCGAAGGCCTGCTTGAAGGCGAGCGCGCCGAGCTCCGCCGCAACGCTCGCCGCCGGCTCGGGCACTCCCCGGCCACGGAGCGCATCCGCCATCGCCGCGACAAAGCCGACCTGCTTGAGCGCGTAACGCTCCTGGAGCTCGGTGCTGGTCGCGATCGCCGCCTCGAGCTGGGGTGCGAGTTCGCGGTTGAAGGGTCCCATCGCCGACGCGGCGTGCTCCAGTCCGGCGGCGACCGCGGTGAGCGGGGTCGCCTCGGCCGGGGCGGCGGCGATGCCCTGGGCCAGAAGGCGCGACAGGGTCTCCTGGCCGGCTGACAAGACGTCGCGCTTGTCCGGGAAGTAGCGGAAGAAGGTGCTCCTGGTCAGGCCGGCGCGCTCGGCGATCTCAGCCACGGTCGTCTCGTCGTAACCCCTCTCGGAGAAGAGCTCGAGTGCGGCCTTGACGAGGCGCTCGCGGCCGTCGGGTTCCCAGCGCGGCATAACCTCCATGCTACGACGGGACCTTTGTCTCGTCACGTTGCCACAGTGATGAGACAAGAGTCGCATCAAATCTGGTCGCCCCCCGACGGCCCGTCCCCAGGAGGATCAGCAATGCGTGTTTTCGTGACCGGCGCGACCGGCGGGATCGGTTCCGTCGTCGTGGCCGAGCTTCTCACCGCAGGTCACGAGGTGCTCGGCCTCGCGCGGTCTGACGCCTCGGCCGAGGCGCTTACCGCCGCGGGCGCCGAGGCGCGGCGTGGAGAGCTCGCCGACGTCGAGACCTTGCGGGACGCCGCCACCGAGTGCGACGGCGTGATCCATCTGGCCTTCTCCAATGACTTCAACAACCTGGAGCAGGGCATCGCCGAGGAGACCGCGGCGATCGAGACGTTCTGCGCCGCCCTCGAGGAGACCGGTAAGCCGCTCGTGATCGCCTCCGGCACCCCGATCATCCCTGGGCGGGCCGCCACAGAGGAGGATCCGACGAGCACCGAGGGACCCGTCGGCGGCCGCGGCCGCGCCTCGGTGGCCGCACTGGGCTACGCCAAACGCGGCGTCCGAGTCGGCCTCGTCCGGCTGCCGCGCTCGGTCCACGCCGCCGGCGGCCCCTACGGGTTCGCGTCGATGCTCCTCGCCGCCGCGCAGCGCACCGGGACATCGGGCTACGTCGGGGACGGCACTCAGCGCTGGCCCGCCGTCCATCGTCTCGACGCCGCGCGCCTGTTCCGACTCGTGCTCGAGGACGAGTCCGAACCGGGGGCCATCGCCCATGCCGTCGGCGACGAGGGGGACGCGATGCGCAGGATCGCCGAGACGATCGGACGCCAGCTCGATGTCCCGGTGCAAGCCCTCCCAGCCGAGAATTTCGGGGTGCTCGGGGCGATATTCGCCATCGACCAGCCGGCCTCGAGCGCGCTGCCCCGCGAGCGGTTCGGCTGGGAGCCGAGCCACCGCAGCCTGCTCGACGACCTCAGCGCTGGGGGCTTCCCGACTCCGGTCGCCTGACCGGGCCCAGCGCTCACTCGGCAAAGAAGATTCGCGTCAGCCGTTCCAGGCGGCATCGTTGCCGGCGGCGATCCGCGTCGGCCGACCGCCACCGAACGGGACTGTCTCGACGAAACGCTTGCCGAAGATCGAGTTACCGACCGGACCGCGGACGATCAGCACGGTCCGGCCGTCCGGCGAGATTCCGGCGCCCTGGGTGTCGGTGCCGGCGGTGGCGAGTGCGTCGACCCGGCGCGGCGAGAGCTGAACCGCTGACGGGGTGAAGGCGCCTGGCCCCTCGTACTCGGCGATGAGCCGGTTGCCGTTGGCCGACGCCGCCACCGGTATGAGCCCCGCGACACGGGCCGGCGCTGTCAGGTGCGTCAGTTGGGTGCTATGGGCGCCGTGGAGCAGCCACAGCTGGTACGCGGGCGCGAGGCCGACGCCTAGACGCGTCTCCCGGTCGTAGACGATCCCCCGGGCGGTCCACAACGGTCGGACGCTGCCGCCGTCGGTGGTCACTTGCCTGCGGTCCGAGCCGTCGGGGTTGACCGTGTACAGGTTCACCGCGTCCTCGATCTGCTCTGAGCGCGCCTGGCCGTACACGAGCCGGTCGGGTCCGGACGGGGCGAAGCTCGCGCCCCTGATATCCCCGGTGGCGATGGTCCTTGCCGTCATCGTCGTCGTGTCGATCACCGCCAGCCCCGTGCTGATTATCTGCCTGTGGTCCATCTGCAGCAGGACGGCCAGGTACCGGGAGTCGGGTGACCAGGCCAGCGGGGTAACGGACACGCGGTCGTTGAAGAACGAATACGAGCGCTTCGTTGCCGTCGCGTAGAGGGTCAGGGCCGGGCCGACGCTCCCGAGCGCGCTGCCCGAGACCAACAGCCCGTCCGGCGCGACCGAAGGCTCCTGGCCGGTTCCCACCACATGCGGGCCATCCGGACCAGTGACGTAGAGCTCGATTTGCGCGATCGTCCTGATCTGGCTGTAGGCGATCACCGGCTGCGGCGAGGTGCCACCCGCTGCGGCGACGACCACCACTAGCAGCACCGCGGCCACGGTTGCAATCAACGCCCTCACGCAGCAATCGTACGTCGGTCCGAACCTTGCTGGGGGCGCTCATGGACGCGTCCGGTCTGGGTGGTTCCCTGGCCCGGATGTACATCGAGCAGATCGCACTGATCGTCGCGGACTACGACGAAGGGATCAGGTTCTTCGTCGACGCGCTCGGGTTCGAGCTCGTCGAAGACTCGCCGGCCCTCACGAGCCGGAGCGGGCGCCCGAAGCGGTGGGTCGTCGTTCGCCCGCCCGGGTCGAGGACGAGCCTCCTGTTGGCAAAAGCGGAGGGCGAGCGCGAAAGCGATGCCGTGGGCGATCAGTTCGCGGGGCGCGTCGGGCTGTTCCTTCGGGTCGAGGACTTCCAGGCCTCATACGACCGCATGCGCGATGCCGGTGTCGAGTTCGTGGGGGAGCCGCGCGAGGAGCCCTATGGGACGGTGGCCGTGTTCCTCGATGTCGCGGGGAACCGCTGGGACCTACTCGGACCCCGCCGAACTCCGGCTGACCCGAGTCAGCCGATCCGCTTCACCGTGAGCGCCTCAGTCTGGGCGCTCGAGCACGTAAACGTGGCTGGGGCGGTCGTCGCTCGGGTCGCCTGACTCGACGACGCCCGACCACACGCGCCGGTACCCGGCCTTCTCGAGGGCGCGCCACGAGCGTCGGTTATCGACCTGGACGGCCACGACGATCGCGCTGATGTCGGGGTGTGCCGGCCATGCGCCGGCCGAGCCCTCGGCGATGATCAGGGGGCCGAGACCACGGCCGGTCAGCTCGGGCTCGCCGATCAGGTAGTCGAGGCCCGCCGCGGTGCGTGGTGCCCCGGCCGGCTCGAGCGCCCGCTGGTACTCGGGGTTGTCCGCGAGCAGGTAGCGCTGGAGCATGCCGATCGGCCGGCCGTCCAGCTCGGCGATCAGCAGCTCGGTCGGGTCGGCGCCGTCGATCGCTGGGCCGTAGGCGGCCTCGACGGTCTCGGCGTCGCCGGACTCGCGCCACCACCGCTTGACGTGGGGCGCTTCGAGCCAGCGCGAGAGCTGCGGCAGGTCCGCGCGAGTGAGCTGTCTGAGCGCCAATGTCACTGGGGACCCGCTCGGGCACGATAAGTCCTCGGGGCGGGACCTTCACGAAACCTGTACACGGGTGGCCAGTTCCTGCACGGCCTCTGCACAGCGATGTGTCGATGATGGGGAAGTGACAGCCGGAGTGGACATGAACCGAACACGGTTTTCCGTGCCACGCGAGCGGCGCAAGACGCGGCTCGAGGACCGCGCGATCGCCCATATCCTCGCGCCGTGGCTCGACCGCGAGCTCGCTGACGGAATGGCGCCGTCCGCCTCCGAGGCTCACGCGGCGCGCGCTCAGCAGCTTTGCGGCGATCGCGTCCGGCATTCGGTCGCGCGATCGCTCGAGGCGCTTCTCGACCGAGCCGAGAACCCACGACCGGCGGCTCTGAGAGCGACCGTCCCGTTATGCGCTGAGCAGATACGCGACGCGGCAGCGCTGATCGCTTCGACCGCTGGTTGTCTGCGCTCGCGGGAGGCCCTGGATCCGGGTGCCGTGGCGCGCCTGAAGATCCTCCTTGCTGATCGCCGCGGCCCCTGCTACCGGCAAAGCCGGCGCGATGCGCTGACGGTGGCACTGCGGGAGATCGGGTGCTCGCCGGGCGCGAGGGGCGACGGCCGGGACCCACAAAGCGAGTAGATCCCGGCCGTCTCTTGAGGGGGCTTTTTACGTCGGTGACGCGCCTATGCGCCTACGCGCCTATGCGGCGAGCGATGTCGGCGCCTGGACCGGCGCCGTGTCCAGCTCGCCCTTGGCCACGAGAAGCTGACGTCGCAGCGTCCCGGGCTCGGCGGGGCTATAGAAGGGACTCGAGCCGCCGTCGGTGATCATCCGCTCGAGCATCGCCATTCCCTTGACGGCGACGGGCTCCGGGTTGGCCAGTCGGGCGATCGTCGCCTGGATGGCGCCGTCGGCCTCCAGTACGGCACGCCGGTTGAGGATCGAGACGAGCGATCGCGTCACGGACGGGTGACGCGCCTCGGCGACGGCGCTCCGCAGGGTCTTGGCCATCTGCCGGCGCCGGCGAGAGGTGGTCAGCTGGCTCGCGCGCAACGCGAGCTCCGAAGTCGACGTCGGGTCGGCGCCCTCGGCCAGCCGCTCGGTGAGCGCGCCTCGCTTGGCGGTGACCTTCATCCGCAGTGCGAGCGAGTTCGCCGGCGAGTCGACGGTTCCCGAGTGACTGAAGGGCGGCTCGTAGCTCCCGAGCCCGTGAGGGTTTGCAATCGTGGGCATGTTCACTCCTAGTTCACTGCGCCGGCGTCACGTTTGAGTGGACGGCGGCGCCTTACCTCTTCGATTGTGACCCCGCGCTGTGAAGGAAACGTGCAGGGTGCTCCCGCCGGGCTAAAGGTTCTGTGAAGCCCCGAGTGAGCGACCCTCGAACGACGTCCCGGGAGCGACTAGAAGATGCTGTTCATCACATCTTCGCCGAGCCCGATGCCGGCGCCGAACTCCATGGCCCGGGCGTTGGCGTCGCAGCTTGGTCGGCTTCACGACCTCGCCCCTGAGGCCATGGTTGATCGCGAGCACGGCCCCACCGCGGGTCCTCGGCGGTGCTAGATTCAACACCCCGCGGTGGGCGTAGCTCAGTTGGTAGAGCTCCTGGTTGTGGTCCAGGCGGTCGGGGGTTCGAGTCCCCTCGCTCACCCTCGCGAACCCCCTGCTAAGCGTCAATTCTCCGGATTCGCGGGGAAAACGCCCTCACGTAGTGTCCATCAATTGTCCATCAATTTTTCGACGCCGCGTGCTCCTCTTCGAGGATGAAACCGCCAGACCGGAGCGAGCCGCGCCCCGGAGCGGGACGCTCCTTGGCCCGTCCGGTGACACGGGCGTGCGCGCCCGTATCGGCGGTCTGACCAGCGACCAGCAAGTGGGGCATCCGGCGCTCGGCGTCATACCTATTCATCCGTGAAGGCGTCTGCGACCCGTGTGGCATG
>DATBYI010000782.1:0-7461 GCA_036513815.1 Solirubrobacteraceae bacterium | reverse complement strand
GTGCCGATCGTGATCGAATGGCCGACGAAGGTCTGGCCGGCCAGCCAGTAGATGATCGCCGGCTGGACGGCAAACGTGAACTGGATCGTCGCCATCATCCAGCGCCCCGCCATGCGCGAGCGGACCTCGAGGTCGGCGATGTCCTTGGACTCCCCGGTGAAGCGGCCGGCCAGGTCCGCGCCGCGGCCCATCGTCTTGCCGAGCATGATCCCGGACACGGACAGCGACTCGGCGACGAGCGCCGACATGTTGGCCAGCTGGCGCTGCTGTTCGGTCGTGATCCGGCGCCGCATCTGTCCCACGCGCCGCGTCATGATCACCGACGGCGGCACGAACACGAGCGAGATGATGGCCAGGCGCCAGTCGAGCAGGCACATGGCGACAAGCGAGGCGATCACCGTTGTCGCGTTCTGGGCGATCGTGGTCGCGGTCGTGGTGACGACGCTGTCGAGCCCGCCGATGTCGTTGCCGATGCGTGATTGCACCTCCCCCGTGCGGGTCCGGGTGAAGAAGGCCAGCGACATCTTCTGCAGGTGCTGGTAGACCGAGGCGCGCAGATCGTGCATCACCCGCTGGCCGACCACGTTTGACATGTAGGTCTGCCAGACGCTCGCGGAGTTCGTGAAGATCGCGATCCCGATCATCGCCAGCACCGTGTCGGTCAGCACGGTCTCGTCGTGCTTGAAGATCCCGACGTCGAGCGCCTTCCTGAGCAGGAACGGCTGGTAGATCGAGACGCCGGCCGAGATCACGATCAGCAGCAGCACCGCCCCGAGGCGGCCCCGGTAGGGCTTGAACAGCGCGAGGATCCGGTGGGTGTCGCGCTCGCGGGTCGGGTCCATGAGGCCGGGCAGCTTCTTGCCGGGCCCTCGTAGCGAACGCATCGCCCCGGAGCCACCGGCGCCCATCGATGCTGCGAATCCGTGATTTCCCGAGCTCATTCTGGATTCCATGATGACAGCCGTGCCACGTTTCGCCCAGAAACGAAATATCGCCGCGCTACCCTCAACGTCATGCACGGCGATGCCGACATCGCGAGCATCGGGGCCCTCGTCGCCGATCGCGGCCGGGCCCGGATCCTGCTCGCGCTCGGCGACGGCCGGGCGCTCCCGGCCAGCGTGCTGGCCGACGAAGCCGGCGTCGCCGCATCGACCGCGTCGGCTCACCTGGCCCGGCTCGTCAAGGGCGGGATGCTCCGGGTCGAACGCCACGGGCGCCACCGCTATTTCCGGCTCGCCGGTCCTCAGGTGGGCGAGCTGATCGAGGCGCTGGCCCGGATCTCCCCACCGTCCGAGGTCCGCTCGCTCAAGCACGGCAGCAAGGCACACGCGGTCCGCTTCGCGCGCACGTGCTACGACCACCTGGCCGGCGTGCTCGGCACGCAGCTGATGGAGGCCCTGCTCGAGCAGGACCTGCTGACCGGTGGCGACGGCGTGTTCGACCCCGACTCGGCGGAGTCCGATCGCCTGGCCGCCTTCGGCTCCGACCACGACTATCGCCTGACCCCGGCCGGTGTCCGCGAGCTCAAGGCGTTCGGCGTCGACTTCGATTCACTCCCGGCGCGCCGGCCGCTTATCCGCTACTGCGTCGACTGGAGCGAGCAGCGCCACCATCTCGCCGGCTCGCTCGGCGCCGCGTTAACGACGCGAATGCTCGACCTGGGCTGGGTCCGCCGGGCCGATCGCAGCCGCGCCGTGCACGTCAGCGACGCCGGTTACGACGGTCTGCGCGAGCAGTTCGGGCTCGAGCTGAGCTCGACCAACGGTCACTGAGCCGATTCTCACGGACACTCAAAGCCGCTGACGGCATACTCGAACCGTGTCCGGTCCGCAGCTCGCCCTCTTCGTTTCGGTCTTCCTCGCCTGCGCGGTCGAGGCCGTCGAGGCGCTCACGATCGTCCTCGCCGTCGGCGTCACGCGCAGCTGGCGCTGGGCGCTCACGGGAGTGGCCGGGGCCACGGTCGCGCTCGCCGTGGTCGTCGCGGCGCTCGGTCCGGCGCTGACCGCGCTGCCGATCAACGCGCTGAGGGTGGCCGTCGGTGCGCTTCTGCTCATCTTCGGGCTCCAGTGGCTGCGTAAGGCGGTTCTCCGCGCCGCGGGACTGAAGGCGACCCATGACGAGGCCAAAGCCTTTGCCGCCGAGACCGACGCCGCCCGCGCCGCGGCCAGTGCCGGGACGGGCTTCGACGGCTACGCGTTCACGATCGCGTTCAAGGGCGTGCTGCTCGAGGGTCTCGAGGTGGCCTTCATCGTGCTCACGTTCGGCGCCAACCAGCACGACATCGGGCTCGCCGCGATCGCCGCGGTGCTCGCGGTGGCGGTCGTCGCCGCCACTGGCGTGGCCGTGCGCGCTCCACTCGCGCGCGTGCCCGAGAACGCGATGAAGTTCTCCGTCGGCGTGATGCTCACTTCGTTCGGCATCTTCTGGGGCACCGAGGGCGCCGGCGCATCGTGGCCCGGTGGCGACGCGGCGTTGCTCGTGATCATCCCCGGTGTGCTGCTCGCATCGCTCGGATTCGTCCAGTGGCTCCGTCGCCAACACGCGGTCGCAACCGCGGTCGGGGGAACGGCGTGAACTGGCTGGTTCGCGCGGTCCACGCTGTCTGGGAGTTCGTCGTCGGCGACGATCCCGCGATCGCGCTCGGCGTCGTGGTGGCGCTTGGGGCGACCGCGCTGATCGCGAGCGCCGGCGCGGCGGCGTGGTGGGTCATGCCGCTGGCGGTGCTGGCGTTGCTCGCGCTCTCGCTGCGCCGGGCGATGCGCTGAGGCTTGCTATCGCCCGTCGCGGGTGTACCCGTACGGCAGCAGCAGCGACCACACCCGTGGAGGCTCGGCGGGCATCGGCTTTGCCGCGGGGGGCACGGGCTTGGCCGCCACGCGGGCGGACGAGGGCAGATGTCCAAACAGTTTGAGCTTCATCGTCTTCGCTCCATGAAATTCGCAATTTGCGAACGCTCCGTTACCCGGTGTATAACGCAAAGGACGGACGGTGGCGCCGGTCGCGACCTCAGGCAACCGGCTCTCCCGCCGGGATCACCGCCGTGCCGCCGCGGTCCTCGTCGTCATCGGCCTACTCGTGCTCACCGGCGTCGTGTAGTCGCCGCGCGCGGGACGGCCACTCATCACGTCCCCTTCAGCGTCGCGATCTTGGTCGTGGCCCGGCCGGCGCCGTTGGCGTTCGTCGCGGTCACCGTGAACATGGCCGACTCGTTGGCGCCGTTGCCGAGCGCGGTCACCGCCGCCGGCAGGTTGATCGTCAGTGTCAGCCCGTGGCCCGCCCTGACCGTCGCGCTCACCGGACCGAGCTTGTACGTCTTCGACTTCTGCTTGCCGTGTTGATCGCGGCCAGGTACAGGTTGACGACCCTGGGCGGGGACGTTGCTCGCGGGCGCGGTCCGGGCGATCCCGCCGCTGGTCAGGCGCGAACGCGTCGGAATTGGGGCCCGCCAGCAGGCTCTGGAGCGCGTCATCACTCGCGAGGGCCTGGGGCAGCCCGAGTGACACGTAGCCGTCGAGGAGCTCATTGGCACCGTCGAGCCGGGTCGCCGGCCACGAACAGCGTCTGCGTGACCTGGGCCGCGGTCAGGTGAACCGGAGTGCTCGGGTCGGTGGCCGCCTGCGCACCCGCCGTCAGCACCAGCCGCAGCGCGAAGGCAACGCACGCGAGCAGGATGTGAAAGCGGGTGCGCATGCGCATGTCAGCCGACGAACCCGGTGTAGCCGGCGAAGCAGGGGATCGCGCCCCCGTGCTGGCGCGGCCAGTTGACGCCGTCGTTGTAGAAGATGTCGACCTCTTGACCGTCGGGGCCGGCGATCTCGGTCGAGGAGCTCGCGCTCCCGACCTGGGCGAAGTCGCCCGGGTTGAGCGTGTTGGTCGACGTGCTGTCCATCGCGTCGCTATCGACGTGGATGACCTGCGGGCCCGTGCCCGGCCCGTTGCCGTCGAGGTCGGCGTAGGTGTTCGTGCTCACGTCAAAGCTCACGCTCTGCGCGCCGCCCGCATCGCTCGAGCACTTCGCGGTGAAGGTGAAGTGGCCGGCGTGGCCGAGCACCACCGTCTTGCCGAGTCCGAAGAAGTGCTCCCCGCCCGAGCTGACGAAATGCTTGGCGGGCAGGTAGTAGCTCGGGGCCTTGCCGCCGAGCGAGCTGGCGTCGAGCTGCGTCGCGGCGACCGCGGCGCCGCCGCCCAGCGCCACGAACAGCGCGATGACGCTCAGCACAAGTGACGGGGAAAGATGGCGAAGAAATCTCATGGCGGACCTCCTGGTCGGGGTGTCTGTTCGGGCGGCCTCGATTGCGATGACCGTCGACAGGCATCCTGGGTCTAAACCGCCCCCGGCACATCGGGCGGATGACCGTTCTTTCAGTCGCGCGCTTAGACGGGCGGCCCGGTTTTTACGAGTTCGCTCATGCCTATTTAGACCGGCCGTCGGGGTCTTTAGACTGTTGCCCGAGCCTGGGCGTCGTGGGGACCGAACGCCAGGTGGATCACACCCAAGAGGTACCTCCACTGATCGAGGAAACCGAGACTCGGACTCAGATGCGCGGGCATGTCGGGGCTGTGGTCGGAAACGTGCCGGTCCAGCTCACCCGTCTCGTGGGTCGCGAAGCTGCCCTCGGCGAGCTGCGGTCGCTGGTCTGGCGCACCCGCGTGCTCACCCTGTGCGGCCCGGGCGGCGCCGGCAAGACTCGGCTCGCTATGGCGCTCGCCGAGGCGATGCGGCCCGACTTCATCGGCGGCGCGTGGTGGATCGACCTCTCGACGACGCTCGAGTCCGAGCTCGTGCCCCAGGTCGTCGCCGCGACGGTCCTCAACCGAGACCTGACCGGCGATCCGGCTCCCGCGGCCGTCGCCCGCCAGTTTCCCGAGTCGACACTGCTCGCCTTCGACAACTGCGAGCAGGTGGTCGACGGATGCGCTGAGCTGATCGCCGCGCTCCTCGCCCGTTCCCAGTCGCTCAGGGTGATCGCGACGAGCCGCCAGCCGCTCGGCGTCCCCGGCGAGCAGGTCTGGCGCGTCGCCGGGCTCCCCGCCGGCGACGCCGAGGGGGTGGACGACGGCGCACTGGCGCTGTTCGTCGAGCGCGCCGGCGAAGCGTCGAGCTCGTTCGATCCCGACGCGCCCGGGGTGCGTGAGAACGTGCGCCGGATCTGCGAGTGGCTCGACGGAATGCCCCTCGCGATCGAGTTGGCGGCGGCCCGCGTGCGCGTCCTGTCGGTCGGCCAGATCGCCGAGCGGCTCGAGCGTGACTCCTCCTTCCTGCGCCACACGGCGCGGACCGCGCCCGAACGCCACCGCACGATCGACGGGATGCTCGAGTGGAGTCACCGGATGCTCGAGCCGGACGAGCAGCGCCTGTTCCGACGCCTCAGCGTGTTCCGGGGCACGTTCTCGCTCGCCGCGGCCGAGAACGTCTGCGCCGGCTACCAGCTCGATGTCGTCGACGTGCTCGACCTGCTCGCGGTGCTGATCGACCGCTCGCTCGTCCAGGTCGTCGAGCATCGCGAGGAACCCCGCTACCGGCTGCTCGCCACCGTCCGCCAGTACGCCGCCGCCAAGCTTTGGGACGGACCCGAGGGCCCCACGGTCAACGCTCGGCACGCCGAGCACTTCCTCGGCCTCGCCGTCGCGGCGCGGGCCGGGCTCGCCGGGCCCGAGCAGTCCCGCTGGATCGAGCGGCTCGATCTCGAGCACGACAACCTCGAAGCGGCGCTGCACTGGCTCTCCGAGGAATCGATCGACGACGGAGCGCGGCTCGCCCGCCTGCTCTGGCCCTTCTGGTACCAGCGTGGCTACTACCACGAGGCCCGCACCCGCTTCGAGCAGCTGCTCGCCCAGGCGGACGAGATATCCGCCGCGCGGCGCGCCCGCCTGCTGGTGAGTGCGGGCGAGGTCGGCTTCCTGCAATGCGATTACCCGATGGCGATCGGGCACCTCACCGCCGCCCTCGAGCTCGTGCGCGAGCTCGGCGACGAGCGCGCCGAGGCCACCGCGCTCCAGCGGCTCGGCTCGATCGCCCGCGAGCAGGCCCGCTACGACGAGGCCCGCGACCTACATCAGCGCAGCCTGCATATCTGGCAGGAGCTCGGTGACGAGGGCGGCGTTGCCGTCTCGCACGACTACCTCGGATTCGTCGCCTGGATGAGCGGGGACAACGAGACGGCCGAGGAGCAGTGCTCGGTGGCGCTCGCGGCGTTCAAGCGCGCCGGCGACCGGCGCTCGACCGCCACCACCCTCGTCAACCTCGGCGCCGCCGCGCTCTACCGGGGGGAGCTGCCCCTCGCGCGGGCGCGGCTCGAGGAAGCGCTCGAGATCGCCCGCGCGCTCGGCTTCCAGGAGGCGATCGCCTGGGCGCTCAACGAGCTCGCGATCGCCGATCGCCGCGCGCGCCGGCCCCCGCGCGACACGGCGCCGATTCTCCGCGAGGCACTCCTCGTGCATCGCGGTCTGGGCGATCGCTGGCGCGTCGCGAGCGTGCTCGAGGAGATCGTCGGCTCCGTGCTCGTGCGCAACGACCCTCAGCGCGGCGTCCAAGTGCTTGCCGCCGCCGACGCGCTGCGCGAGCAGCTCGGCACGCCCGTCCCGCCGGCCGAGGCGCCCGATCGCGACGCCGCGCGTGCCGCGCTCGAGCGCAAGCTCAACGCCGGCACGTTCGCGTCGACGTGGGCCGACGGCCGCCTGCGCGAGCTCGACACCGTCATCGACCTGGCCGTCGAGGCGCTCGAGCCACTCGAAGGCTCGGCCGGTGGCAGGGGCCAGGCGTCCGCGCCGGTGTTGACGCAGCGAGAGCTCGCCGTCCTCGAGCTGCTCGTCGAGGGCCACACCAACCGCGAGATCGCCGCCGCGCTCTACATCAGCCCGAGCACGGCCGGCGTGCACGTCTCGAACATCTTGCGCAAGCTCGGCGCCAAGCGCCGCGTCGACGCCGCGGGCATCGCCCACAGGATGGGCCTGCTACCGACGCGCTGACCCCGCGTCCAACCTGACCGGCAGCGTCTTCAGCTGGTTGACGAAGGTCGAGAGGACCCACGTAGGCTCACCGGCCAGCTCCATCCGCGGATAGCGCGCCAGCGTCTCCTCGAACAGCACGCGCAGCTCGAGCCGCGCGAGCGCGGTGCCCAGACAGAAATGCCGACCCCCCGCCCCGAACGCCTGGTGCTCGGGATTGCGGCGCGCGTCGAAGCGCTCCGGATCCGGGTAGCGGCCCTCGTCGCGACCCGAGGATACGTACCACATGACCACCTTCTCCCCCTCGCCGATCGGTTGTCCCGCGAGCTCGGTGTCCCGCGTCGCGGTCCGCGCGAAGTGCGCGAAGGCGGGGAACATACGCAGCGACTCCTCGACCGCGCTCGGGATCAGCGACGGATCGTCGAGCAGCGCGCGGCGCTGATCGGGCTCCTCGAGCACGGCGCGCATCCCGCTCGAGTAGGTCGCCTTGGTGCTGTCGTTGCCGGCCGCCAT
>DATBYI010000781.1:0-4410 GCA_036513815.1 Solirubrobacteraceae bacterium | reverse complement strand
AGCAGGATCACCACACCGAGTATGACGCCGAGGCCGAAGGCGAGCCGCCAGCCGACGTTGACCGGGAAGTCGTTGATCATCGGGATGGTGATGAGCGCCCCGATCGCCGCGCCGGCCCAGAACGTGCCGTTGATGACGATGTCGATGCGGCCGCGGTGCCGGGCCGGGATCAGCTCGTCGATGGCCGAGTTGATGGCGCTGTACTCCCCGCCGATACCCATCCCGGTGACGAACCGGCAGATGTAGAAGAACAGTGCGGAGAAAGAGAACGCCGTCGCGATCGTGGCGACCAGGTAGACGCCGAGCGTGATCATGAACAGGCGCTTGCGGCCGAAGATGTCGGTCAGCCGGCCGAACAGGAGCGCCCCGACGCATGCGCCGGCGACGTACATCGACGCCGCCCACCCGGCGACCTCGGCCGAGGAGATGTCGATCCCGCTGCCCTTGGCCGAGATCGCGCCGGCGATCGAGCCGACGATCGTCACCTCGAGCCCGTCGAGGATCCACACCGTCCCGAGCCCGACCAGGATCCGCCAGTGCCAGCGCGACCACGGGAGCCGGTCGAGCCGCGCCGGGATGTTCGTCTCGATCGTGCCGAGCTGTTGGCCGGCGTCAGAAACAGTGGCCATTTGCAGGACCTCCTCGCGGTCGTTCCTAACCACCGGTGGTTCTACCCAGCACGCGCCGTCACAATCGGAGCCCAATGGACGACCGCACGACACCCGCGCCGGCATGGATCGCCTTCGGTGGCGGCACCCTCGACCGCGCGCATAACCTCCGCAACGACGACGACGAGGCGCGCCTGCGCCGGCTCGACAGCTCGCGTGCCGTGCTCGTCGCTCCGGAAGGTGACGTGGCGATCACCCAGTCGGGCACGCTGTGCCTTTTTCCCGTGACATCGCTCCCGCCAGACGCTCCGCTCACCTTCCTCGGCCTCGACGCGTCGGGCGCGGCCATGTTCGCCTTCGACACGCTTTACCGTGGCGCCCCGGACACGCAGCCGTATGCGTCACTCCGTGCGCTGGCCGCCGAGCTTGAAGGCGCCGAAGGCGCGCTCGCGGCCTACGCCCTGGCGATGGTGCGCTGGCACCGCGTGAACCGGTTTTGCGGACGCTCGGGGGATGCCACCGTCGTCGAGGCGGCAGGCCACCGCCGGCGCTGCCCCGGGTGCGGCCTGGTCGTCTTCCCGCGGACCGATCCTGCCGTGACGATGCTCGTCACCGCCGGCGAGCGCTGCCTGCTCAGCCGTCGCCACGGCGCGCCCGAGCACCGGTGGTCGGCGCTGGCCGGCTTCGTCGAGCCGGGCGAGACGCTCGAGGAGGCGGTGGCACGCGAGGCCCGCGAGGAGACGGGGATCGAGATCGCCGGCGTCGAGTACGTCGCCGCCCAGCCGTGGCCTTTCCCGGCCGCGCTGATGATCGGCTTCTGGGCCTTCGTCGAACCGGGCGACGAGACCACACCGACGCCCGAGCCCGAGGAGCTGGTCGACGCCCGCTGGTGGGAGCGCCGCGAGCTACGCGCCGCGCTGGCGGAGCAGCGCATTGGCATCCCCCCAGAGGGGACGATCGGGAACTACCTGATCACGACCTGGTTGATCGCGGCGCCGCAAGCGCCGTCACTGCGGCGGGTGCCCGCCTGGCAACGCGCGGTCTAGCAGCAGGACCCCGATCCGCTTGGCGCGCCGCGCCGCACCGCGGTCCCCCTCGCCGGCGGCGACGATCGATCCCTTCATGAGGATGTGCCACTCGCAGGCGAACTCCCGAGCCTCCGGAATCCCCGCCTCGCGCGCGAGGTCCTCGAGGAAGCGGCGAATCCCGGCGAGGTACGACACGCTCGCGCGATGGACCGGGTCGTGAGGATCGGCGTGCTCGAGCATCACGTTGATGAACGAGCAGCCCTCGAAGTCCGCGCGCGCGAACCACTCGTCGAACACGTCGAAGATCGCGAGCAGCCGGTCGGCGGGGTCCTCAGCGCGCTGCTGCACCTCACCCTGGAGCCAACGCCGCGTCCATTCCTGCTCGCGCTGCTCGAGGAAGGCGAGGACCAGGTCCTGCTTTGACTCGAAGTGCCGGTAGAGCGTCTGGCGGGCCACCCCGGAGCGGGAGATGATCGCGTCGATCCCCACGGCCTGAACGCCGTTGCGCGAGAACAGGTCATACGCGGCCTCGAGGATCCGCGCTCGCGCCCCGGTGTTGCCGCCCTGCCGATCGGCTTCGACCAGCTCCGCCATGCCACGGATGATAGGAGAACGTTCGGTCTTATCTCCGAGTTGACGGCTCCAATCCAGGGGCGTAGGCTCCAGTGAGAGGGAGACCGGTCGGTCTCATTTCGAGCGAGGAGAGGGTCACAAGATGGCTTACGACCTGCGGTCCGAGACGGGGATTCCCACGCAGCCGGTCGGCTCGCTGCCGCGGCCGGCGAGGCTGCAGGAGGCCTACGCGGACTACGACGCAGGCCGCATCTCAAAGGACGATCTGGAGGCCGAACAGGAGGCCGCGGTCAAGGACTCGATCAGCCGCTTCGAAGACACCGGGTCGCCGATCATCGCCGACGGCGAGCAGTGGTGGTCGAGCTTCGCAACCTATCCCCTCACCGACACGCTCGCGGGCACCGGCCTCACCGACCATCTCGCGGCCGGCGGGCAGTACTTCGCGATCTTCTCGGACGGGCACTACCGCCAGCTGCCCAAGCTCGTCGGCGGGCCGTTCCGGTACAAGACCTACGCGGCGGATACGCTCGCGAAGTCGATCAAGTTCGCGACCCGGCCGATCAAGCAGGCCGTGATCGCGCCGTCGATGCTCGCGTTGCTCTATCCCCTCGACGAGGAGCTGCCGGGCTACTCGCGAGAGGAGTTCGAGGCGGATCTCGTGAACGAGTGCGAGAAGGACATCCGCGGCGCGTTCGACGTCGGCGCGGCCTGCGTGTCGATCGACTTCACCGAGGGGCGCCTGGCCCTCCGCGAGGACTCTCGCAACCCCTGGACCGGCCGCGGGATGCTGCCGCACTTCATCGGGCTGATCAACCGGGTACTCGACCGGTTCAGCGCGGATGAGCGCGTCAACATCGGCGTGCACACTTGCCCGGGCGGGGACCGCGACGCCGTCCACTCGAGCGACGTCCCCTACAGCGCGCTGCTGCCGAGCCTGTTCCAGCTCAACGCCGGCTACTTCCTCATGCAGAACAAGAGCGAGCGCGACCGCGACTCGGTCTACAAGTTGGTCGGCGAGCATAGCCGTGACGACGCAAACGGCGTGGCCCAGATAGTCCACATCGGGGTGATCAACCCGCAGAACCCGCGGATCGAGTCCGCGCAGGAGGTGTGCGACGAGCTGCTCGCCGCGGCGAAGCACATCCCGAAGGAGCGTCTGGGGGCAACCGATGACTGCGGCTTCTCGCCGTTCAGCATCGACGAAAAGCCACTGCACGGATCGCCGGATTACGCGCGCGATGTCGCGTTCGAGAAGATCACCAACCGAGTCCGGGGCACGGCGATGGCGGCGGAGAAGCTGGGCATCCACGTGCCGGCCGCCGTGTAAGCGCGGCCGGGACACAGCGGCGCCGCCAGCCCCCGCGGCGCCGCTACCCCGCTCGCAGCGAGCGCACGACGCGCTGGTGCTCGCGCATCGTCTCGGTGCCGTCGGCGCCGGGCTGGCGTCCGAACCCGCAGTACATCGCCACGCCGAAGTCGCTCAGGTAGCGCGACGCCGTCGCGTGGCGCCGCCTCAAACCGGCCTCGCCGTCGATCGGCTGCACGATCCCGAGGAACACCCGCGTCTCGTCTGAAAGCTCGAGGTCGACGAGCGGGCGGAAGAAGCTCTTGTCCTCGCTGCGCAGGTAGCGCGGGCCGGCCATGTGCACCCAGTCGACCGTGCGCCCGGAGTTCGCCACCGCGTAGTTGGCCATCCGGACGAGCAGCCCCATGTCGCGCGCCTCGTACATCGGCCACTCGGGGAACGTGCCGTAACAGAAGTGGTAACCGACCATGACCTCCTCGGGGATCTGCGGGGTGAGCCGCGCCACCGGACCGGCGAACCGCTCCCATGCTCCCTCGGCCGTCCAGGCCAGCACGCCCTCGATGTCCTGCGTCTCGTAGGCCATGTCCCACTGGATTGCGAGCTCGCCGGGTGGGACCTCGGACATCAGACGCACGAGCTCGCGCCCGACGAGCTCCTCGTAGGCGCGCTCGACCACGGGATAGTCGCCCGCGAAGTCGGCCTTGAACGCGTTGAGCGCGCTCGACGGGAACGGCAGCCCGACCTGGAAGCGGATCCCTGGTCGGATCACGCCCTGGTCGCGCAGCGACCGGAACACCTCATAGGAAGCGATCGCGTCGTCGATCCGCGGCCACGAGTCCCAGTGCAGCTCGCCCGCACCGGGGCGGATCTTGAAGACCGGCGTCTCGTAGGCGTG
>DATBYI010000780.1:0-7159 GCA_036513815.1 Solirubrobacteraceae bacterium | reverse complement strand
TCACCGCTGGCGCGCCGGATGGCCAGGGAAGCCGGGATCGACCTGAACGGGCTCAGCGGCAGCGGGCCGGGTGGGCGGATCGTCAAGGCCGACCTCGACGCGGCGAGTGCTGCGAGCACGTCGGTGCCCGAACCCGAGTCTGCCCGAGCTCCGACCCCGACCCTGGCTCCGGCGCAGACTCCGCCAGCGGCGCCGGCCGAAACGCCCACCCCGGCGCCGGCCGCGCGCGGCAACAAGGGCGCGGTGACCATTCAGCAGCTGTCCCGCACCCAGGTACAGATCGCGCAGCGGATGGCAGAGTCGCGGGCGACCGTCCCCGACTTCACGCTGTCCGCCGACGTCGACATGCAGCAGGCGGTGGCGCTGCGCGACCAACTCCGGCGCGGCGCTCACGGTGGCGATGTGGTTCCGTCCTACAACGACATGGTGGTCAAGGCGTGCGCGGGGGCGCTGCGCGAGCACCCCCGGGCCAACGCGGCCTACCGCGACGGCGCCTTCGAGCTCTACGAACGCGTCAACGTGGGGATCGCGGTCGCCGCGCAGGACAGCCTCATCGTTCCGACCGTGTTCGACGCCGACGGCAAGACGCTGCTCGACATCGCCCGCGAGGCGCGCACGCTGGTCGAGCGCGTCCGTCAGCGCACCGTCACGCCGGCGGAGCTGTCCGGCGCGACTTTCACGGTCTCAAATCTCGGGATGTACGGCGTGGCCAGCTTCGCGGCGATCATCAATCCGCCGCAGGCGGCGATTCTCGCGGTCGGCGAGTTGCGCGAGCTCCCGGTGGTCCGGGACGGTCAGTTGGCCCCCGGGCTGCGCATGAGCCTCACGCTCACCTGCGATCACCGGATCCTCTACGGCGCGCCCGCGGCCGAGTTCCTGGCTCGGATCCGCCAGCTGCTCGAACAGCCGATCAACCTGCTCCTGTAGCGGCGCCTGGTTGGGGGTTGGTGGGCGGCGCCCGGAAGCCGCGCCGTGGTCAGCTCGCCGCCGGCAGCCAGGGGCCGCGCCAGCCGCCGTACCGGTGGACCAGGTCGTCCGCCTCGGCGGGTCCCCACGACCCCTTGGCGTAGGGGTGAACGGGCGGCGGCGAATCGAGCAGGGGCTGGACGATCCGCCACGTCTCCTCGACGATGTCCTGGCGCGTGAAATGCGTGCTGTCCCCGATGAGTGCCGCGTGCAGCAGCACCTCGTACGGCTCGGCACTCTCGCCGACCTCGGCGAACTGGACGTCGAACTCGATCTCGTGGATCGCCGGCTTATCCGCCCGCTGGGCGTCGAGCCGCATCTGGATTCCGGAGGTGGGGTCGATCTTGAACACGATCTGATTCGGCTCGGGATGGCGGTGCAGCTCCCGGACGAAGTGAAGTCGCGGTGGACGTCGGAACACGAGGCGTATCTCGGTCTCGGTGACCGCGAGGTCCTTGCCGGTGCGGATGAAGACGGGCACGCTGCCCCAACGCCAATTGTCGATCTCGAGCCGAAGCGCGCAATATGTCTCGGTCGTTGAGTGAGGCGCCACACCGACCACGTCCAGGTAGCCGTCGTACTGGCCGCGCACGTAATGCGCGGGGTCGGCGTTCGCGATCGACCTGAACACGGCCATCTTCGTGTCCTTCAGCGTCTCGGGGTCACTGCCCGAAGGGGGCTCCATGGCCGCCACGGCCAGCAGCTGGAACAGATGGTTGACGACGACGTCGCGCAGCGCGCCGACCGGGTCGTAGAAGTGCCCGCGATCCTCCACCCCGAACTGCTCGGCCATGGTCATCTGCACGCACGAGAGGTAGTTGCGGCTCCAGACCGGTTCGAGCATCGTGTTGGCGAACCGCAGGTACAGGATCTCCTCGAGGCCCAGCTTGCCCAGGAAGTGGTCGATCCTGTAGATCTGCGACTCGTCTAGGTACTGGTGTAGATCAGCCGCGAGCTGGCGCGCCGACGCAAGGTCGTGGCCGAACGGCTTCTCAACGACGACCCGCTCCCCGTGCGAAACGAGTCCCGCCTTGGACAGGCCGGCGACCACCGTGGCAAACAGCGACGGCGGGATCTCGAGGTAGAAGGTCGGGTCCTTGAAGTCGTGGAGCTCCTGGGCCAAGCGCGAGTAGGTCTGATCGTCGCTGAAGTCGCCGCGCACGTAGTGCAGGCGGCGGGCGAATCGCCTGAACACCTCCTCGTCGAACTGCTCGCCGCTCTGCTCGATCGACTCCCGCGCGCGCTGGCGAAGCTGATCGTCGGTCATGTCGTCGCTCGCGACCCCGATCACCGGCACGCCGAGCATCCCGCGACGCTCGAGTCGGTAGAGCGCCCGGAACGTCTGCTTGCGGGCGAGGTCGCCTGTGATGCCGAAGGCCACGAGGGCGTCTGATGTTCGAGTGCTCACGGGCGGGAAGCTATCGCTTGGCTCTCGAGCGCGCTGCCTTACCCCGCGTGCGGAGCTTCTCGGCCAGCGCCACGTCCTCGGCCGCCGGGCTGCCGTCGTCGCGCCCGGTCTCGAGCACGCCGGGCAGCTTGTCGAACCGGGGTTCGGAGATGAACACCGCACAACCCTTCTCGCCGAGCTCGCCCTCGCCCATGATGGCGTGCCGGTCGCGATTGGACCCCAGCGCCACGGCGGAGTCGTTGACGTGGAGGGCGCCGAGGCGGTCGCACCCGACCGTTCGGTCGAATTCGTCGATCACCTCGGCCAGCGAGTCACGCGTCCGCACGTCGTAGCCCGAGGCGAACAGGTGGCAGGAGTCCAGGCAGACGCCGAGGCGCTTGCCGCCGCCGGACGCCTTCAGCAGCTCGGCGAGTTCCTGGAACGAGCGTCCGAGCGTGCCGCCGGCGCCCGCCGTGTCTTCGAGGAGCAGCGGGCAACGCTCGGTCTCGGACAGCGCCTCCTTGATCACCTTGCCGGCGCGCTTGATCGCGGCTTTGACGTCTCCCGTCTTGGCCGAGCCGGGATGGAGCACCACGCCGACGGCTCCGATCCCGAGACCAACGCGCAACGACTGCGTCAGCGAGGCGAGCGACTTGTCCCGCATCTCGGGGTCCTCGGTCGCACAGTTGATGAGGTAGACGGCGTGGATCATCACGGCCTTGATCGGGCTCGCCTCCATCGCTTCACGGAACTCCGCGAAGTCGTCCTCGCTGTAGGCGGTGGGCCGCCACATCCGGGGCGACTGGTTGAATATCTGGATTGCCTCACAGCCGCGCTCGACCCCGCGCTCGACGGCGCGGGACAGTCCACCGGCGTTCGAGACGTGTGCTCCGATTAGCATGCGAGTCTGTTGGTCATGCGCGTTCGCTTCGCTCCATCCCCGACAGGGGCATTGCACATCGGCGGCGCCCGAACAGCCCTTTACAACTGGCTGGTCGCGCGCGGTCAAGCCTATGGGCCCGACGGTGAGCCCGGCACGCTCGTGCTGCGCATCGAAGATACCGATCGCGAGCGATCGACCCCCGAGAACGTGGAGCAGATCCTCGACGCCCTGCGCTGGCTCAATCTCGACTGGGACGAGGGGCCGGTGTTTCAGTCCGAGCGCGCCGAGCGCCACCGTGAGGTGCTCGCGCAGCTGCTCGAATCGGGGCACGCCTACCACTCGACGGCGACGGCCGACGACGTCAAGGCCTACAAGGAGCGCCACGGCTGGGAGCGTGGCTTCCGGGCGCCGGAGGAGGACGCCGGGGCGGTGCGGCTGCGCGTTCCAGATGAGGGCGAGACCGTGTTCGACGACATCATCCGCGGCCAGATCCGATTCGCAAACTCGAGCATGGACGACTTCGTGATCGCGCGCGCCGACGGGTCGGTCCTGTACGTGTTCGCCAACCTCGTCGACGACCTCGACGCCGGGATCACCGAGGTCGTGCGAGGCGAGGACCACATCTCCAACACGCCGAAGCAGCTGCTCATCGTCGACGCGCTCGGGACCCCACCGCCTCGCTACGCCCATCTGCCGCTGCTACACGGCCCGGACGGGCGCAAGCTGTCCAAGCGCCACGGCGCCGCGTCGGTGCAGGAGCTGCGGGCGGCCGGCTACCTACCCGAGGCGGTCGACAACTACATCGCGTTGCTCGGCGCGGGCTTTGCCTCCGATGAGGAGTTCTTCTCGCTCGACGAGCTGGCGGAGCGCTTCCGGCTCGAGCGGGTCTCCAAGAATCCGGCGGTTTTCGACGAGCGCAAACTCCGGCACTTGAACGGGCGCTGGATACGTGAGCTCGGAACCGACGAGTTGACCAAGCGCCTCGAGGAGTTCACCGGTCGCACCGGGTTGCGCGACGCGGTCGAGATCTCCAAGGAGAAGATCCAGACGCTCGCCGAGTTCTGGCCGCTGGTTGGTTTCCTGTTCGACGGGCCGGTCGATGATCCGGCTGCATTCCAGAAGGTGATCGCGTCGGATGGGGGGGTCGAGAACCTAAAGGCGGCGCGCGACGCGCTGGCCCACGCCGAGCCATTTACGGTTGAGAACGTCGAGGCCGCCCTGCGCGAGGTCGTCGAGAGCAAGGGCACCAAGCCGGCCAAGGTGTTCCAGCCGGTGCGGGTCGCGATCGCCGGGTCGACCATCTCGCCGGGGATCTTCGAAAGCGTCGCGCTGCTCGGGCGAGACGAGACACTTGCCCGCATCGATCGCGCCTTAGAACATGCGGATTAGGCAATCGACTAAACGAAAATCGTATGTCTGCCGATAACGACGGCTGAGGCGGCCCATGAGCTCTGTGGATCCGCCAACAGCTTCTGAACCTCCGAGAAAGGCGAGCACGTCCGTCGTGGCCACGCTAGCTGCAGTAAAAGCCCCCACCGATCCATACGCGTCGCGCGAGCGGCATCACAACGAAGGCCATGGACGCCGCCTCACGGCCGCGTTCGAGGCGCTCGAGGCGTTCCCGATGCTCGCCGAGTCGCGCAACCGCGTGTTGCGCCTGTTTGAGAGCGGTGAGCCGTCGACCGCCGACGTCGTCGCCGCCGTCGAGGCCGACGTGGCGCTGGCCGTCACCGTCCTGCGGCTCGCCAACCGCGTCGACGGTCGCATGCGCGGCCGCGTCGAGAGCGCCGTGAAGGGCGTCGAGGTCCTCTCGCCCCGCAACGTCCTCGCGATCGCGAGCAAGGCGCGCACGTTCGACTTCTTCGAGCGCACGGCCGTGTGGCAGGGCGCGCCCGAGCGCTTCCGCCTGCACGCGGTGGCCACCCAGCGGGCCGCTGACCGGATCGCCCGCGAGCTCGGCTACGAGGCACGCGACCGGTTGATGGTCACCTCGCTGCTGCACGACATCGGCAAGCTCGTCCTCGTCCACGCGTATCCCGGCTACCCGCGGCAGATCCACGCCGAGGCGCGCACCCCCGAGGAGCGGATCCAGTCCGAGCGTCGTGAGCTCGGCGTCGACCACGCTCTGGTCGGCGGCGTGCTGGCGCGCCGGTGGGGCCTGCCCAAGTCGGTGGCCAGCGTGATCGAGCGCCACCACGCCGAGGATGTCGACGGCGAGGCGGCCCTCGTGCGCCTGGCCGACATGCTCGCCCACTACACGCTTGGTGCGTCGGTCTCTCCGTCTGAGCTCCTGTCGGTGGCTCGCCTGGTCGGGATCGCCCCGACCGAGCTGCGCACCGTCATGTACGACCTGCCCCTCCCGACCTCGGGTGGGCGCCGGCGCCAGATCGACCCATGCCCGATGTCGACCCGTGAGGTCGAGGTCCTGCGCCGCCTCGCGCGCGGGATGGTCTACAAGCAGATCGCCTCCGAGCTGGGGCTGTCGACCAGCACGGTCCGCACGCATCTGCACAACGTGTACGGCAAGCTCGGCGCGATGGACCGCGCGCAGGCTGTGCTGATCGCCACCGAGCGCGGCTGGATCTAGAAGCTCGCTACGCCCACGTGCCCTTCCGGGCGCCCGGCGCGCGTTGATGCAGGACCATCGGTAGGCGCAGTTCCGCGAGGGCGCCCAGAAGGGCACCGCGGCCTCGCTCGCAGCATCGGCGGGTAAGAGCTATTACGCAGCTCGGCCTCACCATTCCTGCAATGATCGGGGCTGCGTGATCTCGATCACCACGAAATCGCCATATGCGCTGAACGCGCTGGTCGAGCTGCATCACCAGGGTGACAGGGGGCCGGTGCCGATTGCCGAGCTCGCGCGTCGGCGGGAGATCCCGGTCCAGTTCCTCGAGCAGCTGTTCGCCACCCTGCGACGGGCCGGCGTGCTCCGCTCCCAGCGCGGGGTCAAGGGGGGCTACTCGTTCGCTCGTCCGGCGGGTGACATCACGGTGCTCGAGCTCGTCGAGCTGCTCGACGGACCGGTTGGTGCCGGGGCCATCGGCGTGTTCGCCGACGCCGCCGAGGCGGCCCGTGGGGTGCTGGCCCAGTCGACGGTGGCGGACGTGGCCGAGGCGGAGTCGCGCACGGCCCCGATGTACCACATCTGACACTCGGCGCCCCTCCGGTAGCCGGCGGTCGGTCGCCGCGACTTTGGCGGTTGACCCGTGTTGGGTGCGGACGATGCAGAGGTTCGCGCGCCTATTGATCTGCGCCTGCGTGGCGGTCGGGTTGCTCGGTCCGGCGTCAGCGGCGCTTGCGGCGAGCGAGCCGGCGGTCTCCACCGGCACGGCAACCGCGATCACGTCGGCGTCGGCGACGTTGAACGGATCGGTCAACCCCGAGGGGCAGGCCACCACGTACTACTTCCAGTACGGGACGACGACGTCCTACGGGAGCGAGACGGCGACGACGAGCGCGGGATCTGGGACCGCAAGCGTGAGCGCGTCCGCGACGATCGCGTCGCTCACACCTCAGACGACCTACCACTACCGGCTGGTGGCGACCAACGCCTCCGGCACCACGCTCGGCTCCGACGTCGCCTTCACGACGCCGCGGCGGCCCTCGCCGGTCGTGGTCACCAAGCACGCGAGCAACGTCGCGCAGACGACCGCGACGTTGGCCGCGACGGTCGACCCCGAAGGGGAAGCGACGACCTACCTGTTCGAGTACGGCCCGAGCACCGCGTACGGGGCTCGGACGCCGTCGGGGAGCGCAGGATCGGGAACGACGCCGGTCGACGTGTCGGCAGCGCTCGGGCCGCTCGCGCCGGGCGCGACCTATCACTACCGGGTGGTGGCGAGCAACGCCGCGGGTACGTCCTACGGACACGACGTGTCGTTCAAGACGGCTGCCGTTCCCGGCGGGATCACCATCGCTACCTC
>DATBYI010000779.1:0-2299 GCA_036513815.1 Solirubrobacteraceae bacterium | reverse complement strand
AGCTACTGGCGGCGGCGCTGCTTGCCGCGCTCGTTGTCGTCGAGACCTTCGGTCAGGGCCGTTCGCTCGTGTTCGACGCGCGCGTGCCGGGGGTGGCGTTCGCCGCGCTCGCCCTCTGGCGCCGAGCGCCGATCATAGTCGCCGTGCTCGGTGCCGCGGTCGTGACCGCGCTCTGTCGTGCCGTGTTCTGAGCGGCTCGCCCTGGCGCTCGGATTTGCACCTGCATAACTCGACAATTGGGACAACAGTCGCCGGCCGTGACGGGTTAAGCATGTGGGGCATGCGTAAGTCGACACAGCCGGGGCCGGAGGGTCCGAGTGTCGAGTTATGCGGGCTCGGCTGGGGGCGCGGGGGTCACGCCGGCGCGACGGCCGGGCCGCCGTTGCCCTCGACGGGGCGTTCGCGCGTCGCGCGATCGGCCGAGGCCTGCTCGCGCGGGGCGCGCGAGGGGTCGGCGTGGACGATGAGCACGGGAATCGGGCTGTGGTTGAGCGCGTAGTGACTGACGCTTCCGAGCAGCGAGGCGGCCAACGCGCGGCGGCCGCGCGAGCCCATGACCAGGAGGTCGTAGTCCCCGGATTTCACGGCGCAGGCCAGCGCGGCCCGGATCGGGCGGCGGCTGACGATGGTGGTCACGGGCACTTCGGCGGGCACGCGGTCGACGGCGCTCTTGATGACCTGGACGGCCTCACGCTCGAGCTCCAGCATGCTCACGGCGGCGGCGTTGGCGCCGATCGCGGTGGCGGCCCAGACCGGTGGCTGGCAGACGGCGGTCAGGATCGTGATCCGGCCGTTGCCGGCGTGCGCGATGTCAATCGCTTCGTCGAGGGCTCGCTGTGCGTGATCAGAGCCATCGACGCTGACGAGGATGTTCCGGAACATGACATTTCTCTCCAGTGGCCTCGAACACTTAGCATGCCAAATATTAGCATTGCAACCGCTACAATGGCAACTTGAGATGGAGTCTTCCGGTACTCCCGACGACTTCTTGGCCGGCTTCGACGCGCTCGCGCAGGCGGTGCGACGCGCACGGGGTGGGAATGGTGGCGCTCCGAACGGCGGCCTGAGCCTCTCTCAGTACGGCCTTCTCGAAGTGCTGGCCGACAAGCAAACCGCGCGCGTCCAGGAGCTGGCCGCGCACGCGGGGATCACGGCATCGACCGCCACCCGGATCCTCGACGCGCTCGAGCGGCGCGAGATCGTGCAGCGGACGCGCTCGGACGAGGACCGGCGTGCGGTGGCGGTCACCTTGACCTATCGCGGCCGCGAGCTGCTGTCGGCCGAGCAGGAATGGCTGCGCGGCCGCCAGCGCGCCTTCTACGCGTCGCTCCCGTCCTCCGAGCAGCAGCTCGCGCCCGATCTGCTCTTCCGGCTCGCCGCGCTGATCGACGACCTGGCGGCAGGCCCCGAGTCGTAGCGAAACGCGCTCAGCGCGCCGGCACCTGCCCGGCTCGCTCGGCGATCCCGGCCGTTACGTACGTGGCCCCCGACCACACCGTCCCGGGCTTCACGTGGTAGGCCGGGGGCGGATCGACCACCACGGAGCGCTCGCCGAGCAGAGAGGAGGTCTTGGGGTCGAACAGCAGCTCGTCGCGCTCGCCGTAGAGCGTGTCGTTCAGCGCCACGGCGAGCGCCGGACGCCCGATCGCGTCATGGGTCAGGCCGAGGAGGCGGATGCCGGGGATGCGCGCGGCAACCACATAGAGCCCCGCGCGCACCTTGGCCGGGATCGGGTCCTCGCGCAGCAGGTCGCCGATCTCGGTGAACATCTCGTGGCGCTTCCAGGCCGGCGAGCCGGTTCCGGCGTCTCGGTAGAGGAGCCGCCACAGCGCGTCGACGTTCGTGGGGAGCGCAAGCAGCTGCGCGTAGGGGCGGATGAACGCGTTGGGCGGGAGCGATCCGCTGTAGCCGGGCAGCTCGCGCGGGCGCCCGAGCCGGATCCACTGTTGACGCGCCGCGGCGGACAGGAACGTGATCGGGCCGACGGTGTGCGACCTGACGAGACCGGGGCGATCGAGGCCGATCCAGGCCTGGCGCTCGTAGGTGGAGAGCGCGTCGACGATGGTGTCTTCCCCTCTACCGGTGGGCTCGGCAACCTGGACGCCGGCGGTGGTCCAGATGCTCTCGACGTACCAGTACTCGCCGGGACGCAGCCGCCGCGGACCGCCCGATGCCTCGGCGGCGATCGCCGCCCGCCGCAGGAGCACCGCGGCCGCCGCCGGCGGCGGGTTGGCCGCGCCACCGCGTAGCGACAGCGCGACGACGACGGCGACGACCACGGCTGCGGCGAGGCCGAGCG
>DATBYI010000778.1:0-2589 GCA_036513815.1 Solirubrobacteraceae bacterium | reverse complement strand
GGGATGGTCCCGCTGGACGAGACTGTCGCCGCCTTTGAGGAGCTGCAAGCTGCGGGGCTGATTCGCCACTGGGGCGTGAGCAACTTCGACCTCTCCGCTGTGCGGAGACTGGTGCGCTCGCAGGGGGGCGGCGCGGTTCAGGTCGATCAAGTCCTCTACAACCTGACCCGGCGTGCCATCGAGTGGGATCTGCTGCCGTGGTGCCTCGAGCACGGACTGCCGATCATGGCCTACTCACCGCTGGAGCAGGGACGCATCGTGGAGCACCCTGTGCTCCAGGGAATCGCCCGCCAATACCACGCCACGCCGGCGCAGGTGGCGCTCGCCTGGGTCCTGTCCCACGCCGGCGTGTGCGCGATCCCGGAGGCCGGAACGGTCAAGCACGTCCGCCAGAACCGGGCGGCGCTCGATCTCCGCCTGCGCGAGATCGACATGGTGAAGCTCGACGAGGCGTTTCCGCCACCAATCGCTCGCCAACCGCTCGAAATCCTCTAGCCCCATTCAATGGCGAAAACACACCCCCAGGCCGCCGAACCGCGTGAGATCGGATTCGTGGGGCTCGGAACCATGGGGGGCCGGATCGCAGGTCGTCTCCTCGCCGCCGGCTACGAGGTGTACGGGACCAACCGCACGCGCGCCAAGGCCGAGGCGTTGATCGAGCGTGGGCTGCGCTGGTGTGAGACGCCGCGCGACGTAGCCGCGGTCGCCGACGTCATCTTCAGCATGGTCATCGACGATGACGCGCTCCGAGCGGTCACATCCGGTCCGGACGGGATCCTGGCCGGCCTCGCCGAGCGCAAGATCTACGTGGACATGAGCACCGTCAGCCCGGACATGAGCCGGAGCCTGGCCGAGCAGGTGCGCTTGCTGGGAGCGCGAATGCTCGATGCGCCCGTCTCGGGTGGCGCTCCCCAGGCCGAGGAAGGAAGCCTCACGATCATGGTTGGGGGTGACGAGCAGGCTTTCCGTCTCGTCGAGCCACTGCTCCTAGAGCTCGCGCGCACCGTGAGGCACATCGGCGCCAACGGCCAGGCACTGGTCTTGAAGCTCGCCACCAACATCAGCCTCGCCGTGCAGATACTCGCTCTGAGCGAAGGCGCGCTGATGGCCGAGCGGGCTGGCATCAGCCGCGCTCTCGCGCTTGAGGTCATGACCAACAGTGTGATCGGCTCGCCGGCGCTCAAGGCACGAGCGCCACTGTTGCTCGAGCCTGGCCGGCCAGGATGGTTCGACATGAGGATGATGCACAAAGATCTGCAGCTCGCGCTCGATACGGCTCGCAAGCTCTCGGTCCCAGCACCATCGGCCACAGCTACCGACGAGGTGCTGAGCACCGCGCGGGAGCTCGGCTATGACCACCGCGACATCGCCGCGGTAATCGAAGTCCTGGAACGCCTGAGCGCGACCCCGGCCGACGGCGGCCGCCACCAGACGGCGACGCCCAGATAAACGCACCCGCGACTTCCCCGGTCACGCGGAAGAGGCGGGTGGGGGTGAACGTGATGGCGCTGATGGTTAACCCCACATCGGTTGTGGGGTTAACCCCATATGGCGGCTAACCCGGTCCGGTTCATGTCAAGATGTCCTCGCCCGGTCTCAGTCAGCACTTCGCCTGCTGCCGGCCCAGATTCCGCGTTACTGCAAGATCGAGGTACAGCGATCGGCGTCCTGGCACTCGTCGGAACCAGCAAGGGCCTGTTCCTCCTCGCGGCGGATGACGATCGCCGCCGGTGGCAGGTCCAGGGCCCGCTGCTCGAGGGCTGGGGGGTCTACCACGCGGTACTCGATCCCCGCGATGACGCGATGTACGCCGCGACCAATCACCGCGTCTACGGTTCGAGCGTCCAGCGCTCGGGCAACGGCGGCAGAACCTGGAAGCGATCACAGAAGATCGGGTTGCCTGAGGAGTCCGGACTGACATTGGACGCCGTGTGGCACGTCGAGCCTGGCAGGTCAGGAGATCCCGGAACGCTTTATCTCGGCGCGGCTCCCGGCGCACTGTTCCGCTCTGACGACGGTGGTGAGACCTGGGAGGTGAACCGCGGCATTCTCGAGCACCCCACGCGCGACCAGTGGTTCCCCGGCGCCGGTGGGATGTGTTGCCATTCGATCCAGCTCGACCCTCGCGACGCCAGCCGCATGTACGTCGCCATCACTTCGGCCGGCGTCTTTCGCTCGGACGACGGCGACGAGGCCTGGACCCCGGTGAACAAGAACGTCGCTGCCGATTTCCTCGGCAACCCTTATCCGGAGGTCGGACAGTGCCCGCACAAGCTGCTGCTGCACCCGGCCCGGGACAGGCTCTGGCAGCAGAACCACTACGGGGTGTACCGCTCCGATGACCGCGGCGACTCATGGGTGCGCGTCGACGGGAACGGGTTGCCGAGCGGCTTCGGCTTCCCGATCATGCTCGATCCGGACGATCCCGACAAGGCGTTCGTGATCCCCGAGAGGAGTCCCGAGTATCACTACAGCTCCGGCGGGCAGCTCGCCGTCTACCGTACGTGTGACAGCGGGGAGACGTGGGAGCTGATGGCCGACGGCCTACCCAAGCAGGCCTGGGCGGCTGTGCTTCGGGAGGCGTCTGCG
>DATBYI010000777.1:0-5318 GCA_036513815.1 Solirubrobacteraceae bacterium | reverse complement strand
TGCCACGGTAGGTCCGGGTCGTGGTTGTCGTGCAAGACGGCGCCGGCCACCCGCGGCGCTCCGGGCGAGATGTCGCCGTAGGTCCGCACGAAGCCGACCGGGATGTCCCGGATCCGGGACAGGATCCGCTCGGCGCGATCCGGGCTCACACGGTCAGCTGCAGTCAGGGCAATCCCCGCGCAGGGTGACCTCGTGGTCGGTGGTTCGGAAGCCGAGCCGGCTGGAGAGCTGGTCGATCGAGCGCTCGAGAGCGGGATCGTGGAAGGGCACGAGCTTGCCGCACTGATCGCACAGCAGATGATGGTGATGGTGTTCGCCGGCCGGGTCGGCCGTCTCGTAACGGGCGATCCCATCGCCGACGTCGACGCGGTTCACGAGGTCGTGGGCGTGTAGCAGCTCGAGCGTCCGGTAGATGCTCGCGCGGCCGACCGAGCGCTCGCCGCGCCGGCCGCGCCGCAGCGCGTCCTCGATCTCGAGCGCGCTGACGGCACAGTCGTGGCGCGCCATCAGGTCGATCAGCTTGTCGCGCGCCGCCCCGCGATGGTGCCCGGCGCGCTGGAGCACGGCCCGAGCGTGCTCGGCCCAGCCCGTGTCGGTGTGCGTCATCGGCACCCCGACAAGGTTAATTGGATTTGTCGGCGGCGCCTCAGTCCTGGCCATGTCGTCGTCAGCTCGCAATCGTATGCAGCAAGGATAGAGTGAGAATCGGTCTCATTCTTTGTTAGACTAGCGGCCCATGAACCGAATCGGCGGACGTTCCGTATGGCCCCTGGTCCTCTCGCTGCTCCTCGGGCTCGCGGCGGCCGGCTGCGGCGCCACCGCGTCGGGCGCACCGTCGGCCAAGGCCGGCCAGATCCTCGCCGTCGGCGCTGAGAACGAATACGCGAACGTGATCTCCCAGATCGGCGGTCGTTACGTCGCCGTCGGCGCGATCGAGAGCAACCCGAACACCGACCCCCACACCTTCGAGGCGAGCCCGAGCATCGCCCACGAGGTCGCGACCGCGCGCCTGATCGCGCAGAACGGCGTCGGCTACGACACCTACATGAACCGGATCGAGGCGGCGTCGCCGAGCTCCTCGCGCAAGATCATCGACGTCCAGAAGCTGCTCGGCCTGCCGGATTCGACGCCGAACCCGCACCTGTGGTACATGCCGCGGACGATGCCCGCGGTGGCGCAGGAGCTGGTCAAGGACCTCTCGGCGATCGAGCCGGCCCACGCCGCCTACTTCGCGGCCAACGCCAGCCGGTTCGACGCCTCGCTTGCGCCGTGGTACGCCGCGCTCAAGACATTCGCGGCGAAGTACCCGCACACACCGGTGGCGACCACCGAGCCCGTCGGCGACTACATGCTCCAGGCGGCCGGGACCGTCAACCTGACCCCGTTCACGTTCCAGGCCGACATCATGAACGGCGTCGACCCCTCGCCGCAGGACGTGACGCTGCAGAACGGGCTGTTCTCAGGGCACAAGGTCAAGGTGTTCCTCTACAACCAGCAGGTCACCGACTCGCTCACGCAGACGCTCCTGGCCAAAGCGCATCAGGACCGCATTCCGGTCGTCGGGGTATACGAGACGATGCCCGTCCCCGGCTACGACTACCAGTCGTGGATGCTGGCCGAGGTCCACGCCCTCCAGAAGGCGGTCGCCAACGGCGTGTCGACCGAGAAGCTCCAGTGACCGCGGACATCCTCGTTCCCACCGAGACGGCTCCGGAGGCGCTCAGCGTCGACGGGGTCACGGTGCGGTTGGGAGGGCGGACCGTTCTCGACGACGTCAGCTTCTCGGTGAAGGCGGGCGAGTTCACCGGGCTGATCGGCTCCAACGGCGCCGGCAAGACGACGCTGTTCCGGGTGATCCTCGGCCTCGAGGCACCGGTCTCCGGGAGCTTTCGGGTGGGTGATGGCCGCCGGGCGCAGGCCGACGTCGGCTACGTCCCGCAGAAGTTCCTGCTCGATCCGGACATGCCGCTGCGCGGCCGCGACCTGATCGCGCTCGGGCTCGACGGTCATCGCCTGGGCCTACCCCTCCCCTCGCGGACCCGCCGGGCCCGCGTCGACGAGATGGTCGATGCGGTCGATGCGCGGGCGTTCGCCGACGCCCGGGTGGGGCAGCTGTCGGGCGGTGAGCAGCAGCGGATCCTGATCGCGCACGCGCTGATCAGCCGCCCCAGGCTCCTGCTCCTCGACGAGCCGCTCGCCAACCTCGACCTCCGAGCCGCGCAGGAAGTCGTCGGCCTGCTTTCCCGAATCGCCTCCGAGCAGCGGATCGCCATCCTCATCTCGGCGCACGAGATGAACCCGCTACTGCCGGTGATGGATCGGATCGTCTATCTGGCGGCCGGTCGCGCGGCAAGCGGGCCGGTCGAGGAGGTCGTCCGCTCCGAGGTCCTGAGCAAGCTCTACGGCCACCACGTCGACGTCCTGCGCGTCCACGGGCGCGTGATCGTGGTCGCGGGGACCGGGCACGACGAGCACACGGTGCCCGAGCTCGCCGCCGACGGGCCGGGGTCGGTCGAGATCATCGAGTAGCGGTCGTGCTCCGGGCGATCGTCGAGCCGGGCTTCTTCGGCAACTCGTCGGTGCAGCTGGCCGGGGCCGTCGGCGCCGTGGTGGCGATCGTCGCGGGCTGCGTCGGCGTGTTCACGGTCATCCGGGGGCAGTCGTTCGCGGGCGAGGCGCTGGGGGATCTCGGCGCCACCGGCGGGTCGGCCGCCTACCTGGCCGGAGTCGCATCGCTCTGGGGCTTCATGGTGATCACGGTCACCGCGGCGGGGATCATGGAGCTGATCGGGATCCAACGCGCCCGCGGGCGCGATCTGGCCACGGGGATCGTGCTCGGCGGCGGGTTCGGCGTCGCGGCGCTGTTGCTGTACTTCCTCAGCATCTACCGCAATACCACGGGCGCCACCGTGACGATCCTGTTCGGCTCGCCGTTCACGCTCTCGAGCTCGTCGCTGCCGCTCGCCGCAGTGTTCGGCGCGCTTGCGCTCGGGACCGTCCTGCTTCTCTACCGGCCGCTTCTGCTCGTCTCGGTGAGCCCGGAGCTCGCTTCCGCCCGCCGGCTCCCGGTCCGGCTGATCGGCGCGCTCCATCTGCTCGCCATGGCGCTCTCGGTGGCGCTGTCGGCGCTCACGATCGGAGCGATCCTGTCCACCGCGCTGCTCGTCGGCCCGGCAGCCACGGCGCTGCAGCTGACTCGCCGTCCCGGGCAGGCGATGCTCGCGGCGGGGCTGATCGGCATCGGCGCGATGTGGCTCGGGATCCTGCTCGCCTATGACAGCTACTACTGGCCGCCGGTTCACCACGGCTGGCCGGTCAGCTTCTTCGTCGTCGCGCTGGTGCTGGCCGGCTACATCGCGTCCCGGATCGTGCCGACACGCGGCCGGGGGCGCTGAGGAGCCGTGTTCTCCGGGTTCATGGTCAACGCTTGGATCGTGGGCACGATCGTCGCCGTGGTGGGCGGCACGGTCGGGTTCTTCGTCGTGCTGCGCGGCTCCGCCTTCGTCGCCCACGCGGTTCCCAACGGGTCGTTCGCGGGCGCGGCCGCCGCCAGCCTGATCGGGATCAACACGTTGGTCGGGCTCGGCGTCTTCTCGCTCGGCGGAGCGCTGGGGATCGGGGTGCTCGGCCGGCGGGGCCGCCACGACGTGGCCACCGCGCTCACGCTCGTGTTCATGCTCGGCTTGGGTGCCCTGTTCCTCAGCTTCAGCGTCGAGTACGCGCCCGAGATCTACTCGCTGCTGTTCGGTGAGGTGCTCGGGATCAGCAGCAACCAGTTGGCGCCGACGATCGTGCTGGCGCTGATCAGCCTCGCCGCCGTCGCCCTCCTGTATCGGCCCCTGCTGCTCTCCTCGACCCTCCCCGAGAGCGCCCAGGCCAGGGGGATCGGCCCGTTCGCGATCGAGGTGGGCTTCCTGCTCGTGGTCGCGCTCGCGACCACCATGACCGTCCCAGTGGTCGGGACCGCGCTCATCTTCAGCCTCATGATCGGGCCGCCGGCGGCCGCTCGGGCCTTCACGAACCGCCCGTGGATTGCGATCTCACTGTCGGTCGTGATCGCGCTCGTCGTCGTCTGGGCGGCGATCGCGGTGTCATACCAGACCAACTGGCCGGTCGGGTTCTTCGTAGGCACGGCCAGCGCCGCGGCCTACGCGTGTGGGCGCGCGTGGAGCTTCGCCCGTCGCCACCGCGGTATCCAACCGAGTCGCGTCAACTCTTGATAAGGTCCTCACCGCCGAATTTCCCGCCAAAGAGCGGGAAAACGGGGGACCCATGTTCCCTGGGGCGAATCGCGGCCTGATGGCCGCGTAGCGCGAGCCGCCGCGCGAGCCCGACAGCTAACCCCGTAGGCCACCAATATGAGCTCGAAAAGGCGCACGATCCCTCGCACGCTGGTCGCCGGCGCGGTTGCGATAGCCGCCGCTGCGGGTCTCGTTGCCATTCCGGTGACCTCGAGCGCGACCCCGAGCGTCGGGACGCTGAGCCAGCAGCTCGGCGCCGAGCACGCCCACCAGCAGAGCCTGTCGGCCAGCATTTCGAGCCTTTCGGGCCTGATCAGCTCGCTCACGGGGCAGATCTCGCTCGTCGAGAGCCGCGAGGCCGCGGTGCGCTCCGACCTGGCCCGTGACCGCGCCGAGCTGGCCGCGGTCGAGGCCGCGCTGACCCGCGAGCAGCACCTGCTCGCGGTGCTCCGAGCGCGGCTGGCCCGGGCGCGGATGCTGCTGGGCCGACAGCTCGAGTCCAACTACGAGCAGGCCAAGCCCAATCTCGTGTCGGTCGTGCTCGAATCGAGCGGCTTCACCGATCTGCTCGACAAGCTCACCTACCTGCGCGACGCGCAGCAGCAGCAACAGGCGATCATCACTATCACCCGCGACGCCAAGGCGCGCGCGGACGCCGCCGCTGTGCGCCTCGGGAAGCTGCAAGCGAGCGATCGCCAGATGACGATCGCGACCAGCCAGCGCGTGCTCGCGCTCGCGAGCATGAACCAGCTCCTGCAGTCCCGGGAGGGCGCGCTTCAGGACGCGCGCATCGCCCAGCAGAACGCCCTCGCGGCCAGCCAGGCGCGGGGCAACGCCCTCCAGGCCGAGATCTCGCACATTCAGGCCGAGCAGGCCGCAGCCGAGCGCGCAGCGGAGGCCGAGCAGTCTGCGGGCAGTGGCGGCGGCGGTGGCGGCGGCGGCGGCGGCTCGGGCTCCCCGACCCCGGACGGCCCCAGCTACGGCGCCGGTGGCGGCTGGTCGATCCCGTACTCGGTCGTGAACTGCGAGTCGGGCGGCCAGGACCTGACGCCCAACGGCGCCGGCGCATCGGGCTAC
>DATBYI010000776.1:0-2033 GCA_036513815.1 Solirubrobacteraceae bacterium | reverse complement strand
AAAGAAGGGCAGCACCGCGACCGCTCGCTCGGCTTGGAACTCTTCATCGGTCTTCGGCGAAGCGGCCGGGTAAGTGCACTGGCAGATGTTCGCGACGAGGTTCCGGTGGGTGAGCATGACGCCCTTGTGCAGTCCGGTCGTCCCGCTCGAGTAGGGCAGCGCGATCAGATCGGTGGCGGGGTCGACGGGAACCTGGGAGGACTCGATCCCGGGACGGAGTAACGAGGCGAAGGGCGTCGCGCCTCCGGCCTCGCCGTACACGAAGATCTCCTCCACGTCAGCCCGCTCGGCGGCGGCCGTCGCCTTATCGAGCAGCTCTGGGACGGTGATCAGCAGCCGCGCGCGGGAGTCACGTAACTGCGCGGTGAACTCGTCGACGGTCAGCAGCGGGTTCGCGGTCGTGTTGACGCCGCCGGCCGTCGCGACGCCGTGAAACGTCACCGCGTACTCGGGAAGGTTGGGGGCATAGTGAGCGAGCACGTCCCCCTTTGAGAAGCCGCGCTCGGCGAGGCTCGCGGCCACCATCCGCACCGAGCGCGCCAGCTCCCCATAGGTGATCGCCCTCCCGGTCGATCCATCGATCAACGCCGGCTTGTCGGTGAATTCGTCGGCCCGCGCGAGCACGAAATCGGTGAACGAGACGTCCGGGATATCGACGTCCGGAAACGGGCTTCGCAGCATGGAGACGCTCCTGGCCAAGGGTCTCGGCGACTCTACAGGTGGCCTCTGAGCCAGTCCACGATCATGCTCGAGGCCCGCGCGGGATCCTGCAGGATCGGGTTGTGGCGCCACTCCTCGACGACGCGAAGTTCGATGAGCGAAGACGCCTCGACGAGCTGAGTCCAGGCCCGCTCCCGGCTCCCGCGTCGCTCGTGCGGCTCGCCGCACGCGATCAACAGCGTCGGGATCTCGATGCGCTCCGCGCGAGCGCGGGCGTCGTGGTCGACGCTCGCCAGCAGCAGATCGGCCATCCTGTCCGCCATGGCGCCCTGGCGGACCTCGCCGTCGACCTCGACGCACACGTCCCGCACGTACGCCTCGAGCGCCGGCGTCACGTCGCTCCCGACCATGACCGCATACCCCCGGAACGCGGTGTCCCAGTCCGGAAAGCGCGGCTCGTTGGCTTCCATCCACGCGACCAGCTCGGCCCGCCCCGACCCCACCGGCATGCCGGCCTCGACGTAGTCCTCGCTGCGCATGAAGCCACCGTCGATCAACACCGCGGCCCCGAGACCGGCGGGCGGGTCCGCGGCGAGACCGAGGGCGACATAGGCACCGAGCGAATGGCCCACGACCGCGCGACATCCGCACGCCGCGGCGGCCCCACGCGCGAGTTCGATCAGCCGGTCCGACGTGCACGGGTCGAGCGCAGCGGAGCCGCCGGATCCGGGCGGGTCGACCGCGACACCGCGCCACGGCATGGACGCAACCAGCGAGTCGAAGTACGCCCCCGAGGAGGCGAGCCCCGGCCAGAGCAGGATGCCCGCCTGCGCGCGGTCCCCACGCTCACGAATCGCCAGGCCTCCGATCGTCCGCTCGGCCACGGCGCGGACCGTACCGCACAATAAGCTCCGCGCGTGGACGCACTGCGCCGGCTGTTCGTCGTGCCACACACGCATTGGGACCGGGAGTGGTACCTCCCGTTCGAGGTGTTCCAGCTGCGGCTGGCCGCCGTCGTCGACGAGGTCCTCGACGTGCTCGAGCAGGATCAGAGCTTCGGCTCGTTCACGCTCGACGGTCAGGCGATCGTGCTCGAGGACTACGTCGAGGCGCGGCCCGAGAACGAGGAACAGCTGCGCGCGCTGCTCGCCGCCGGTCGCATCGAGACCGGGCCGAGTTACATGCTTCCCGACGAGCTGCTCGTAGGCGGCGAGGCGCTCGTGCGCAATCTGCTGCTCGGGCGGATCGTGTGTGAGCGGTTCGGAGTGCAGCCGTCGCCGGTCGGTTACCTGCCCGACAGCTTCGGCCATCCGCTCCAGGTGCCTCAGATCCTGGCTGGGTTCGGGATCGACAACATGATCTTCTCGCGCGGC
>DATBYI010000775.1:0-4051 GCA_036513815.1 Solirubrobacteraceae bacterium | reverse complement strand
CGGGGGAGTGGCTCCAGCAGGCCACGCTGGCGATCCGCGCCCACGTCCCACTCGACGTTCTCACCGACACCATCCAGCCGTTCCCGACGTTCTCGGAGATCTACGTCGAGGGGTTGAAGGAGCTGCGCGCGGCGATCGCGGCCGCGTCGAAGCCGGTCGGCACGGGTCCGCCGATGGCAGCCAACTGACGGAGCAGGAAAGAATGACCGGCGAGCCAGAGCTGCGTGGCCAGACCGTGGTCCTGATCGGCGGCAGCGCTGGGATCGGCCTCGAGACGGCGCGACGCGCCCGCCGTGAGGGCGCCGAGGTCATCCTCACGGGCCGTGATGCTGAGCGACTCGAGCGGGCGGCGCGCGACGTCGACGCGAGGAGCACCGCCGCCTTCGACGCGACCGATCCGGCGGCGTTGGAGCGGTTCTTCACGGGCCTCCCCGATCCGATCGACCACGTCCTTGTCACCGCAGGAGGTCCCGCCTACGGGCCGATGCTCGAGATGACCGGCGATCAGGTGCGCGACGCGCTCAGCGGTCACATCGTCGTCGGGCTAGAGGTCGCGCGGTACGCGGCGCCGAGGATGAGGCCCGGGGGGACGCTCCTCTTGATGGGCGGCACGGGCGGTCGGAAGATCAGTCGGGACCTGGGCATCGCCTCGGCGGCCACCGCCGCGCTCCCCCCGTTCGTGGCCGCGCTCGCGCTCGAGCTTGCGCCCGTCCGGGTCAATCTGATCGCCGCCGGCTTCGTCGACACTCCGCTGTCGGCGTCGCTGCTCGGCGATCAGCTCGAGGCGCGCCGGTCAGAGCTCCGAGCGAAGCTTCCGATCGGCCGCGTCGTCGGACCGGCGGACGTCGCGGCGCTGGCCGTTCACATCATGATCAACACGGCGTTGACCGGCGCGACCTACGACATTGACGGCGGCCAGCAGTTCGTTTCGGCTTAGCGGCAAGACGATTACATGCGCGGGCCGAGCGGCGGGTCGACGTCGTCGTAGATGCGCGCCGCGGCGAGCTTGCCGCTGTCGCCGCGCACGTAGACGCCCATCCCCGCCTCGGGTGCCACCTCTGATACGCCCCAGCGCACGGTGTTGTACTCGACCGCGCAAGCGCGGCCGTCGTCGACGAGCGTGCACTCCTCGAGCGGGATGCCCCCGCCGTTCGAGAACAGGTAGGTATAGAACGCGTGCAGCGCGTCGTGGCCCTGGTGAACGTACTGGGCGCCCGCGGGCTCCCGGGCATAGCCGTCGGGTTCGAACGCAGCCACGATCGCGTCGGCGTCGCCGGCCGACAGGGCACGGTGGTACTCGGCCACGACGTCGGCGTAGTCCAGCTCCGGATCGGGTTGAAGCAGGGGAGGCCGGTTCAAGTGGCGACCGGTGAATGGCCAATTAGAGAAGTACAGGCGAACTTCGTCGATCCGCCCGTCTGATTCCCTCTCCCCGGTGATCGCCACCGGAACGTCGACGCGTCCCATCGGGGCGTCGAGGTGGACGACCACCTCCTCGAAGCCGTGTTGCGGCGCGACGAGATGGTCGACGTCCTCGATCGCGGGGTGGCGCTCGTTCATCCACGCGTTCATCTCCGTGACGTAGGCCAGGAACGCCCGCGTGCCCCTGATTCGCCCGCGCACGGGGTGGTGAATCACGGGCTCGCCGGCGAACGACTCGACCAGCGCGTCGAACTGCCCGCTGACGATGCCGTCGTAGTAAGGCACGGTCGTGAGCTTGCGGTTCCACTTTTCCTCGATCGCCTCGAGCGCCGGCGCGGAGAACAGCTCGGGAAGCCACGGCATGTGGCAAGCATCCCAGATAAGCGTCTCCCCATCAGTGCTTCACAAACTGGACTCATCCGGAGGCGGGCCCTGTTTAGCCTCGTCGACGTTCGATGCGCAAACGGCTATCAACACGGCGAAGCAGAGCACTGACGGGAGCGGCGGTCTTCGCCCTCGTCGCGGTGCTCGCGTCGGGAGCGAGCGTGCTCCCGGCCGCCGCCCACGATCGGAACGGCCACCGCTTCGGGCGCCGCCACGACCACGGCGGGTCGGCCCAGTTCACCAACACCGTGTTCGCGAGCGGCGCGACGATCACGCATCCGGGCCCCGGCGGCCCGGAGGTGATCTCGAACCCCGACGACATCACTTATCTCGACGGTCACGTCTTCGTCGGGTTCCAGAACGGCGTCGGTCCGCAGGGCGAGCCGAGCGCGACCGGCAACACGGACTCGACGATCGTCGAGTTCAACCGTCACGGCGGCGTCGTCAACCAGTGGGACGTCGTCGGGAAATGCGATGGGCTGACGGCCGATCCGCTGACGCATCGTGTGATCGCCACCGTGAACGAGGACGCGAACTCAAGCCTCTACACGATCGATCCCCACCGGAGCGGGAGCGCGGGCGTCGTGCACTATGCCTATAACGAGCCGCTGCCCTCGAACGGAGGCACAGACGCGATCTCGATCTACCACGGGATGATCCTGATCAGCGCGTCGGCTCCCGGCACCACCGGCGCGGCCGCGCCGCAGCCGACCTACCCGGCGGTCTATCGCGTCACCCTCGACCGCTCGACGGACGTGGCGACGGTCGCGCCGTTGTTCTACGACGAGGACTCGGCGACGGTCGCCAACCGCAACACGGCGACGTCTGGAAGCAGCGTCTTGCTGGCGTTGACTGACCCGGATTCCAACGAGGACGTTCCCTTCTACGCGCGTCGCTTCGCCGGCGACTTCATGCTCACGAGCCAGGGCGACAAGCAGCAGATCTTCGTCCGCGACGCGGGCACGCGCCACCAGCGCCTGTCGGTCCTGAACCTGTCGGACTCGGTCGACGACACCGCGTGGCCGTCCGATCGCCGCGGCGCGATCTTGACCACCGACAACTCGAACAACACGATCAACGAGATCACCGGACCGTTCTCGCGGGGAGAGGTGTTCGTGGCCGACACGCCGTGCGACGCCAACGACGCCCCGAGCACGTGCCCCGGCCCGGGATTCCCGGCCAACTTCCTCGGCCAGCTCAATCCCGACACCGGGGCGATCACGCCGGTCGACGTGCAGGGTCCGGCCTTCGAGCCTCAGGGCATGCTGTTCCTGCCCTGATGGCTCACTGATTCCAGAGCACGCTCAGGCCGAGCCGGGCGGGACGCCGCTCGGATGTCAACGGCGCGTCGTCGAACCGGTCCCCGGCCGCTGAGAACGTGTCTCGGCTAGCCTGCCCGGACCCGACGAGGAGGAAGAAATGGTCAAGCTCGTGGTCTGTTACGGCACGCCGGAGGACCCGGCGGATTTCGACCGCCACTACATCGAGACGCACGTCCCGCTCGTGCACCCGATCCCCGGCCTGAAGCGCTTCGAGCACGGCAAGGTGCTCGGGACCCCCGACGGCGCGCCGGCGCCGTACTACTACATGGCCGAGCTCTGGTTCGACAGTCCAGCCGACCTACAGGCCGGGATGGGAAGCTCCGAGGGCGAGGCGGCGGGAGCCGACGTCGCCACCTTCGCCACCGGTGGCGTGACGCTGATGATCGCCGAGGCCGCCTGAGCGCATGAAGATCACGCGTAACTCGCTCGACTCGGGCCGCGGCCCGAGCGAGTGGTTCACCGGAACGGTGTACATCGACGCGGTGGCGGAGCCCGCGGACCCGTCCCGGGTCGCGGCCGCGAGCGTCCACTTCACGCCGAGCGCGCGGACGGCGTGGCACACGCACCCGTACGGGCAGACGATCTTCGTCACCGAGGGCATCGGCCGCTGCCAGCGCCGAGGCGGTCCGGTCGAGGAGATCCGGCCCGGTGACCGGGTGTACTTCGAACCCGGCGAGCACCACTGGCACGGTGCCGCCCCGAGCCGCTTCATGACCCACATCGCGATCCAGGAGGTCGACGAGACCGGGAGTCCGGTGAGCTGGGGCGAGCACGTGACCGACGAGGAGTACAACGCCGCGCCGGCTGCCTAGGCGTTCACGCCACCGCGAGCCAGCGAGCGAGGGCCTCCATCGGGTAGTGCCTGGCCGCCTCGGCCAGGATGTAGAAGGTGTCGGGCGGGACGATGGCCTGGAGCCAGTCGC